>CAJXRC010000141.1 GCA_913058405.1 uncultured Colwellia sp.
CACTATCCTCTTCGTCGGCAGCGTCAGATGTGTATAAGAGACAGACTTCTCAAAGTGAATATATCAGTAGGGATTAACTCTTTTTTAGGCAAATAAATAATGTGTGCATAAACTTTTATGACTCGATTATTTATCGCAATGTAAAATAGTTTTCCCTCATTGATAAAACGCTTGGGCAACATTCCTTCATCATAACTTTGATCTTTAATGGAATAACCGTTAATTATCATAATGTGTTGAAGTGAAATAGCTAAAGCACTAGGAAACACACATTGATTATTACTAGGTAAACATATTACGACACACAGATTAATCGCTATAGATAAAAGGTAAGCTCTTGACTAGTCATCCCGTATCCGTACATATAGTTCCGCCACATTTCATTGATAAGTTAGCCATCAGTGCTGACTTTTTATCTACTCGTGATATCTGCCAATTAAGCCAATCCTTTAGCACTTGGTTAAAAGACGTTTTTATTGATAATGATATAAATGATTTATTATCTGCGCGGGCCGTTTTTGTAGATGCTATTTTAAGAAAGCTTTGGTGCCAGCATCACCTTGATGAATTTCAAATCACTTTAATTGCCGTAGGTGGTTATGGTCGTGGTGAACTACACCCCCAATCTGATGTTGATATATTATTATTAACTCAAGAAGAGGTAAACCTTGAACTTGAAGAGAAAATATCAAGCTTCATTACTCAACTTTGGGATATAAAACTTGATATTGGCCATAGTGTTCGTTCTATTAAAGAGTGTTTAAGGCAAGCGGTAAATGAAGTTACCGTGGCGACTAATTTGATGGAAATGCGGCAAATAGCCGGAAACGAAACACTTACTCAGCAGTTAACGCCCTTATTAAGTGAAGACGTATTTTGGACCTCTGAAAAGTTCTTTATTGCAAAATGTAAAGAACAAGAAAATAGGCATCAACAATACCGAGGCGCAGCATATACGCTTGAACCTAATTTAAAAGCAAATCCCGGTGGTTTACGTGATATTCAGACCATAGCTTGGGTAGCTAAACGTCACTTTTCTGCCGATTCCCTAGAAGAATTAGTAGAACATAACTACCTCTATCCAAATGAATTTTTTGAACTATTAGAATCACAAGATTATCTCTGGCGCATGCGTTTTGCTCTGCATTTTGTTGCTGGTCGCAGCGAAAATCGTCTATTATTTGATTACCAAGCTGATGTTGCAAAAATGATGGGGTTTGGTGATGAAGGTAAAGCGCCCGTTGAACGTATGATGAAACGTTTCTTTCGTATCATTGCCCGAGTTACAGAATTAAATACTATGCTGTTACAGCATTTTGAACAGGCTATTATTAAAAAGCCTGAACTGAGCAATATTAGTATTATTAACCAAGATTTTGAACTCGTTGATAAATTAATCAACACCAGAAATGATCGTATATTCATGCGACCTGTCAAAATGATTGAATTGTTTTTAATCATTGCTCAAGAGCCCGGTATTAAAGGTATTCACTCACATACTATGCGGCTATTACGCAATGCGCGCAGACGATTGATTTCTGGGTTAATTGATTATGCAGAATGTCGCCGTATGTTTATGGCCATTATTCGTCATCCGCGTGGCTTAGGTTTGGCATTAACCTTGATGCACCGACATAGCATACTAAGTTCATACTTACCGCTATGGCGTAATATCGCTGGCCAAATGCAATTTGACCTGTTCCATGCTTACTCAGTCGATGAACATAGTTACCGAGTGATTAAGAATTTACACCAATTCAGTCAAAAAGAGCATAATCATAAATTTCCCTTATGTAGCAAAATAGTACAAAAGATACGTAAACCCGAAGTACTTTACCTTGCCGGATTTTTCCATGATATTGGTAAAGGTCGTGGTGGCGATCATGCTAAATTAGGTGCTATTGATGCTTTGAGCTTTTGCTTGTCACATCAATTAAGCAAACACGATAGTAATATGGTGGCATGGCTTGTTGAACACCATTTATTAATGTCTGTAACAGCCCAACGTCGTGATATTAATGATGAAAATGTTATTAGAACTTTTGGCGAAATAGTCAGAGATGAAGCTCACTTAAATTACCTCTATTGTTTAACTGTTGCTGACATGCGTGGTACCAACGAAAGTCTTTGGAATAACTGGAAAGCTAATCTACTTGAAGAGCTTTATTTTAATACCTTAAGTGCTTTTCGACATGGCTTAGAGAAACCAGTAGAAGTACGTTCTAAAATTCGTGAAAATCAACAACAAGCATTGACCTTACTTAGTGAGAACAATGTTGATGAGCAAAGTATTAAAGCTTTGTGGCGTGAATTTAGAATTGACTACTTTTTACGTTATTCACCAGAGCAAATAGCCCGACAATGTCAGAACATTATCGAACACGATAGAGAGAAACCCTTAGTATTAATTAGCCCTATACCTTATAGGGGCGGTACAGAAGTATTTATTTTCACCAAAGAGAAGAATAATACCTTTGCCAATACCGTTTCATTTTTGGTGACGAAAAAGCTATCGATACATGATGCAAAAATTATCACAACAAAAACTGGCTATACCGTAAATACCTTTGTTGTACTCGATAGTCGGAACAAACCTTTAAGAGAGCGCTTCTACACTAAGGAAATGAGTCAAACGTTAGTTGATAGACTGCAGCAAATAGACATCTGTGATCTTCCAGAACCTAAACTAGCAAGACACATGAAGAAATTTAAAGTAGCGCTGCGCGTTAACTTTATTAAAATACATGCAAAAAATCGAACTATGGTAGAGATAATAGCCTTAGATAGACCTGGATTGTTATCCAATATTAGCCAAGTTTTTCTAGAAGCACGAGTTAATATCCACTCAGCAAAAATAACAACCTTTGGTGAGAAAGCTGATGATGTCTTCACCATTTCAACTGAAGAAGATGATGCTCTAACCAAAGAAGAGCAAGAAGCTCTAGCACTGCGATTAACGCAAGAGATTGATTAATTGAATTACAGCCATATAACA
Source organism: uncultured Colwellia sp. (assembly GCA_913058405.1). Taxonomy (GTDB): domain Bacteria; phylum Pseudomonadota; class Gammaproteobacteria; order Enterobacterales; family Alteromonadaceae; genus Colwellia. The sequence continues at coordinate 2,996 of CAJXRC010000141.1, forward strand.
CAAATAAATTTCAAATAGGAAAGCCTAATGACAGATTTAAAAAATTTAGCCAGCGTAATTGAACAAGCCTTTGAAGAAAGAGCTAGTATTTCCCCTGCAACCGTTTCAAGTGAAATTAAAAATGCCGTACTTGATGCTTTGGCAGCATTAAATAATGGTAGTGCACGCGTTGCAGAAAAAGTTGACGGCAGCTGGCAAGTAAATCAATGGCTTAAAAAGGCTGTATTACTTTCTTTTCGCATATGGGATAACCAAGTAATAGATGGTGCAGAAAGTACCTTTTTTGACAAAGTTCCAATGAAATATGATGGTTACACACAAGCAATGTTTGAAGCGGATGGTGTACGTGTAGTCCCTGGCGCAAGTGTTCGTACTGGTAGCTTTATTGGTAAGAACGTTGTGGTAATGCCGAGTTTTGTCAATATTGGTGCTTTTGTCGATGAAGGCTGTATGGTCGATGCTTGGGCAACGGTTGGATCGTGTGCGCAAATTGGTAAGAATGTGCATTTGTCTGGTGGTGTAGGTATTGGTGGCGTTTTAGAGCCTTTACAAGCTGGACCGACAATTATTGAAGATAACTGCTTTATTGGCGCACGTTCTGAAATTGTAGAAGGCGTTATAGTAGAAGAAGGTGCAGTAATTTCAATGGGCGTTTATATCGGTCAAAGCACTCGTATTTTTGACAGAGAAACAGGTGAAGTTCATTATGGTCGAGTACCTGCTGGCTCTGTAGTAGTGCCAGGTAACTTACCTTCAGCTTGTGGTACTTACAGTTTATACGCTGCGATTATCGTGAAGAAAGTTGATGCAAAAACGTTAGCAAAAGTTGGTATCAACGAACTATTACGCGCCGTTTCTGAAGAGTAATTATTATTATAAAAACGAATAGCTAAAAATTTGACGCTATCAGGCTTGTTCTGTACTTGTTATTAAATAATAAGTATTGAACGAGTTTTTTTTATCAAGGATATAAATTCCTTAAAATTTTACTCAACTAATTTATTAGTGTTTTCATAGCATTATCACTTATAAAATCTCTGTCATTATAAAACCCTACTTTCTGGCATAACACTTGCCCTATTGATAATAATTCAATCATATTATTTATCATTAGGTTTGTTATGACAGTATTTAAAATTGTAATCAGTTTACTTTTTTGTCTAGTACTCGGAGCTTGTTCTAATTCCACACAAGTAGAGTTAAGTCCTGAAAACAACCACTACTTTGCAAAAGAATTTAGTCATAACGAATTTACGACTTATCACAAAGGCTCAATTAAGAAGTCAGCATCATCAGATCAGCAACTTATGCTCTCACTACTTAACAGACCAGTACCTGAAGATCAGCGAATGATGTTAGCCTTTGCACAGCGCCAAGCAAGTTATTTTCCTGATAACACACCTATTGGAGTAAGTATAATAGGTGATAAAGATAGCCAAATAAGTACTACAAGAGCAAGATCACAATATTCTCAGGCTATTGCCCAGGATATCAATGTAGTGACCATTAGCGCTATGCCAAAGTGATACTATTGACGGTAATTATACCTTCGTATTATTTTAATCTAAGTTTAACCAAATCAGCTTATAAACAATTAATTACTGTTCACCTTTGATATTTATGTCTCCCCCTAATCACAACAAATAAACCGACTCATTAGTACCTACAACAATTCCTCATAAAATTCCTAAAACAAACAGTCATAGTTGTAACTAACCTTTAACTATCAGAATATTTTAGTGTTATAATTGCCTTTTATAGCCTTTAATACCAATCGAACTAACTTATTGATCACTTAGCGAAAATTAAAAGGCTTAGAGGCAAGGTATTGATTGAAGAGAATGATTATTCCCTTGTCAAGATTAATAATGCCGCATGTAAGCCTTTTAAACTCGCCCTTTGGGAGCTCATTAGCAAACTGATAACATTACAAAATGAATGAAATATAGACTAACTATGTTTAACTCATTTTACTTGTTTTAAGCTCGCTAACGTAACTCTAAGCTGACCAATAAATTAGTCCGTTTGGTATAAGGCTTATTCATACTCACATTACTATTACCCACTGATATCTAGTTAAACGATAATAGTTTGGTAACAAGGCATATAACATGACTCAAGATGAAATGAAAAAAGCAGCAGCCATAAAGGCATTAGAATACATTGAAAATGATACTATCGTTGGTGTTGGTACAGGTTCAACAGTTAACTTTTTCATTGATGCTCTAGCCTCTATGAAAGATAAAATAACAGGTGCTGTTTCTAGCTCAGAAGAGTCTACCAAAAGATTAAAAGCACACGGTATTGAGGTGTTTGATTTAAATAGCGTTGATGTCTTAGATGTGTATATTGATGGTGCAGATGAAATCACTCGCCATATGGCCATGATCAAAGGCGGTGGTGCAGCATTAACTCGTGAAAAAATAGTTGCGGCAGTCGCCAAGAAATTTATTTGTATAGCTGATGATTCAAAACAAGTAAAAGTATTAGGCAGCTTCCCATTACCTGTTGAAGTAATACCAATGGCACGCAGCTATGTCGCGCGTGAATTAGTTAAGTTAGGTGGTGACCCCGTCTACCGTCAAGGAGTAACCACAGATAACGGTAATGTTATCCTTGATGTATACAACCTCGAAATTCTTGACCCTAAAGCACTAGAAACTCAAATTAACGCTGTTGTTGGCGTTGTGACTAATGGTTTATTTGCACTTCGTGGCGCAGATATATTAGTTCTAGGTAGTAAAGAGGGTATTCAAGTTATCCAATAAGGTACTAGACACATATATTTTTAAGTAAAAAATCAGATTTTAAGCATATTTATTCGATAATGTCCTCAATAAACCCTTTAGAGTTTATACACTATATGATATGTTAAAGCTCTATTTAGATATCTAGCCATCTAAACGAAAGTATATTTAGCCGTTTAATTTTGATAAGTGAAGCCAATTTATGATCATTGCCAACCAAAACTCATTAGCAAAAAGTAAGATTAAAATTTTATTACTTGAAGGCTTGCACCCAAGCTCTCTAGAAGAATTGAAGCAAAAAGGTTATACCAATATTGAATCACTTAAAACCTCTCTCTCAGAAAGTGAGTTAATTGAGAAAATTGCAAATGTTCACTTTATTGGCATTCGCTCACGCACTCAGTTAACAGAAAAAGTGTTAAGTCATGCAAATAAGTTAGTTGCTATCGGTTGTTTTTGTATTGGCACCAACCAAGTTAATTTAAAAGCAGCGCAAACTCGCGGTATACCTGTTTTTAATGCACCATTCTCTAATACCCGTTCAGTTGCTGAACTTGTCCTTGGTGAAACGCTATTATTACTTCGCGGCATTCCAGAGAAAAGTGCAAAAGCTCACCGCGGTGAGTGGTTTAAGTCTGCGGTTGGCTCAGTAGAAGCCCGCGGTAAAGTACTGGGTATTATTGGCTACGGTCATATTGGTATGCAATTAGGTATTTTAGCAGAAACACTAGGGATGAGAGTACGCTTTTACGACGTAGAAACTAAATTACCTTTAGGTAATGCTAGTCAAGCGCCATCGTTAGATGCATTACTTGGTGAAGCCGATGTAGTGAGCTTACATGTACCCGAAACGGTGCAGACTCAAAATATGATTTCAAAAGCTCAATTTTCAGCAATGAAAAAAGGTGCTATTTTTATTAATGCTTCTCGTGGCACTGTAGTGGATATCCCTGCTTTAGCTGAAGCTTTAGATAGTAAAAAAATAGCTGGCGCGGCAATTGATGTATTCCCTGTTGAGCCTAAAAGCAATGATGATGAGTTTATCTCAGCTTTACGCGGATTTGATAATGTTATCTTAACGCCACACATTGGTGGTAGCACCAAAGAAGCACAAGCCAATATTGGTTTAGAAGTTGCAACAAAATTGGCTAAATATTCAGATAATGGTTCGAGTTTGTCTGCAGTAAACTTCCCTGAAGTATCTTTACCTGATCATTCTTTCCCAGGCCAAAAGAATACCAGCCGTTTACTACATATTCACCATAACCAACCGGGTGTTTTGACTCAAATTAACCAAGCATTTGCTGAACACAATATAAACATTGCAGCACAGTACTTACAAACAGATGACAAAATTGGTTATGTTGTTATTGATCTTGACTCAGAAGACAGTACGTTAGCATTAGAACAACTAAAGCATGTTGATGGCACTATCCGCGCTAGAATATTGCACTAATTATCTAATGGGTGAAATACCCCTTAGATTTAGTTAAAAGCATAAAAAAAAGGCCCGTTTATAAAATTATAAACGGGCCTTTTTGTATTTGTAAATTGCTTAGTTACCTCCCCTAATATTACTAGAACTAAAATGATCTTTAGTTAAGCATAGTACTATCATCGTCAATAATTTTAGATGTTATCGGTATGTCTTGTCTAGATAATTTTGATAGTTTTCTATTGCGTTAACATTACCCTTATTTCGTTGACAGACACTTTTTTGATATTGAAAATTGAACACGTCAAACCATAAATCTAATACATGTGCATTGGTGCTTTCACCATGCATATCTAATACTCTAGCGGCAACCTCAGCGGTTGAAAATTGATGTTCAAGCTCTGTTTTTCTTACGGTATACCGAGAATCTGAACCTACAGGTGATAATTGTCCATTGTTATCACTTTGGCAGTTTCCGCTAACAGCTTCGACAGCCGTTTTTGCGTCAAAAGATACCATTGGAAACCGATCTAAATAAGGACTTTTACGGAACATTTTTTTCGCCTCACGCCAGCTGCCATCAAGCATTATAAATAAGGGTCTTTTACCCTCAGGGCAAATAACTTTATTGGTAAAAACTTTACGTTCATTATCAGCATATTCTTGTGGAAAAACAACGAGGGGAAACCATTTATCGTCATTAAGTACCGCTAATAACTCAAGGTTTTCTTGTGTTCTTGACCATAAAAAGGCAAAAGTATCTGGAATAAGATCTGCAATGAGCTTTCCTGTATTACTCGGTTTTAAGACCTCAGTGTCATACATTAATAATAAAAATCCTGCAGTGCTTTCTACTTGTTCTTTAATTGGTGAAATGTCACAAATACAAAACTGCTTAGCAAGTTGGCATAATGGACAGCGGATGACTCTTTGTCCTCGTGCTTTGTAGGTCGTTGTACTTATACTTTTACGGTATTGGTGTAATCGATGAACTGCGTGCATATTTAACAGAATATAAAAATAAAAAAAGACCTCGCAATTATAACAGTGCGAGGCCAGTGTGTTGAACAATATTCCCAGTTTTCACTAATAAGAGTGAATAACAGGACTACTTAATTGTATTACTGAAGATATCAATCTTGTGATTACTTTGCTGTAGGGTTTGACTCTTCTTCATAGTGTTTTTGCGTCACGGTAAAAATATCAATACCAGCAAGTGGCCCAATTTCAAGCTTTAATTGCTCTTCTAGGGCATCAACTTCGGCAATACTACTGCATAGAGCCTCGGCCTTCTTTTCTATTACAGCAGATCTAGTTGTCATCTCATGTTCGATGTTTTCACCAAAATTTTCCATACGCGTTTCAAAGTTTTGCTCATCACCTTCTGAAGCAACCATCTGTTGCCCCATAGCAATTAAGATGCTGCCCATAGAATTCAACACTGCTTTTTCAACCGCTGACTCAATACGTTTGTCAAAATCTTTACCAAGTAAGCCTTCACTTTCTAAACCTTCAACACCAACAGAAACACCATGTTCAATAGATAGATTAGTGGATACTTGTTCTCGAATTAACGTTAGCTCTGTAGTTAAATCTGCTGCGACGGCGTTGCCCTTACCGAGTAATCCATTAAACGCAAGGTTTACGCCTTCAATAGCTAAATCAACACCTTCGATGGCAACACTTTTAACTTGAGGCACTAAGTGACGGATTTTTTGGTCATATTTTTTTACAAGAGCTTGTTGTTCATCAGATAATTCTATTTCTTGATTATCAATAAGGAGTTTTTTGCCATCAATTATTGTATATAAATTACGTTCTTTCTCATCACTGTCACCTTCAGTTTGTAAAAATTCAATCGAATTAGCTTTGATAGCAAAACCAGCCGATAAATCAACATTACATGATGTATTGGCGTGGGCAGCTGATGATGTAAAAGATAACGTAAGTGCGCTAGCGATTAAAGTTGAGTGAAAAGAAGTCATGATTTTATCCTTAAGTGTTTTATTATTGTTTGCTGCTGAGTCGTTTATTATGATTAATGAACGTTATAAAGTAGGGTTACTTTTACAAGTAGTAACGATGACCTGTATAAATAACTACAAATTAATCATTATTAACCTAGTAATTAGTAGCATAACTGTTACAAACATAGTGCCAACTTTACTTATCCATATTTATCAATAAGATAAGTATTTACCGCTAATGAATGCGCGGTTGAAAACAAATAATTTAGTCAAATTAGCTAGTTAATCGTATTTTATACAACTTATCAGCTTTGTTGCATTTCAATTAATCGAGACTGACAGCGTTCAAACTCAAAGGCAAGTTGCTGTCCTTGATAAAGTTCAAATATATCAACTTGCGCGCTAACGATTAATTTGACATTTTGATCGTAGAATTCATCTACCAAAGCAATAAACCTTCTGGCTTCATCATCAAGCTGTTGTAACTCTCCCATCAAAACGCCACTGCGTTGGTAGCTGTCCTCAACCCCTGAAAAAACGGCTGGCACTAACTCCCCAGAAAACTTAGGGACGTTGGCAATACACACTGTATCAAAGTCTTTCGCTAACACCATGTAATCTCGCTGGCTTCGAGGGCCCGAGCATAACGCAAAAAAATCAAAGAAAATAACATTATCACTTTGCGCTAAATAGCAGAGTTGTCTGTGATTAATCTCTATCTCACCAGAGACCAACTCTTGTGTTTCAGTCAAGCTATGAAAGCGTTCAACTAACCTTGTATTACCTTGATTGGCTAATAGAAAATAATTATTATAACCGCTGTTTTTTGAAAATTTAGTACGGCGGTGATCAACGTCACCATTAATAGAAACAATCTGACAATGTTGATTGATTAAAGCGATCGTAGGTAAGAAACGTTCTCTTTGCAATCCATTACGATAAAGCTGCTCAGGTTGACAATTTGAGGTCGTAACAAGGGTCACTCCTTGTCTAAATAGCGCTGAAAATAGACCACTCAGTAACATGGCATCGCCAATATCAGTCACATAAAATTCATCAAAACATAATAAATCGATGTTTTGTGCCCACTTGGTGGCTATATGATTAAGGGGCTCAGATTGCCCGGTTAGTTGGGCAAGTTGCTGATGAACACTTTCCATAAAGTGATGGAAATGAATGCGTTTTTTATTTTTAATGGCTAAATGCTGATAGAACAAATCCATCAGCATAGTTTTACCTCGACCTACTCTGCCGTGAAAATATAATCCAGAGATATTTTTTTTTAACTTTTTAGGCAAGTGCTGTTGAGCTAACAACTGCTCAGATAACAGTATTAAGGCATCGACAGCATGAGTTTGAGCGGTATCAATATCGAGCTGCTTGTTAGCAAGCAACTCTTGGTAGGCATGTTTCATTACGTTTTTTAATCTAGTAACTAATTAGTTAAATGGCGAGCATTAAAGGTACGGCCTTTCATTTTGCCTTTAGATATTTTTTTCAAGGCTAAGTTTAAAGCCGCTTTAGTAACAGCAACATAGGCCTTATTATCAAGAACTGAAATTTTGCCAACTTGCGAACCTTGCACACCATTATCGCCGGTAAGTGCCCCCAAAATGTCTCCCGCTCTAACTTTTTGCTTTTTACCGCCATCAATTTGAATGGTTGCCATTTTAGCTTGCGGACGTTCATTGGCAAGTACCGCTAATGAAGGCAACGGTTCTGGGGTAATAACAGCTTCAAGGTAGTCTTCAAGTAAACCCACTTTATAACTTTCTTTGTCACTAAACAGCGAATAAGCTATACCTGTGCTGCCTGCACGACCTGTTCGGCCAATTCTATGTACGTGCACTTCACTATCACGGGCAATATGATAATTAATCACTAAGTCCAAATTATCAATATCTAAACCACGTGCTGCAACATCGGTAGCAACAAGAATAGAAGCACTTTTGTTAGCAAAACGTAATAATGTTTGGTCTCTATCGCGTTGTTCTAAATCACCATGTAAAGCTATCACGCTAAAACCATCAAAGTGTAAAGCATCAGCGACTTGTTGGGTTTCTTTTTTGGTATTACAAAAAATAGCAGTCGATTCAACTTGGTTATCTAGTAATAATAAACGTAACGCATCAAGGCGGTCGTCATCATTACTTACTTTAAAGAACTTTTGACTGATAGTTGACTTGTCTTCACTAGAAGCAACTTTAACCATCACAGGATCAGTCATAATGCTTTCGCTGATAGACTTAATTTGCTCAGGAAAAGTAGCACTAAAAAGTAACGTTTGGCGATCAAGTGGTGTGCGTCCGACGATATTATCAAGTGCAGCTTGAAAGCCCATTTCTAACATACGATCAGCTTCATCAAGCACTAATAAGTTTAAGTTATCTAATTGTAAAGTGCCTTTTATAACATGTTCCTCAAGGCGTCCAGGGGTACCAACAATAACATGGGCGCCATGCTCTAAAGAACCTATTTGTGGTCCAAAAGGGGTTCCTCCACAAAGCGTCAGTATTTTTATATTATGAATACCACGCGCTAGTTTTCTCAATTCTTTTGCAACTTGGTCAGCTAATTCCCGCGTTGGACAAATTACCATAGATTGAATACGAAAACGTTTAACTTCAAGCTTGTTCAGTAATGCTAAACCAAAAGCAGCCGTTTTACCTGAGCCTGTTTTTGCTTCACCAATAACATCTTTTCCCTTAAGTAATTCAGGTAATGTTTTAGCTTGAATTGGTGTCATTTGCTCATAGCCAAGCGACGATAAGTTTTTAACTAAATCCTGTTTCAAGCCCAACGAAGTAAAAGCTAACGATGAAGTAGTTGTATTAGTACTCAAAATAAACGCCTCTGGATTAAAGCGGCTTAGTCAATACTAAGCCAAAAGATAAGAAAGCTATCAATACAAAGATAAGAAAACTTTCATGAGATAGATAATGCGCGCATAATAACAGTAATTATTGTACAACCCCAGTATATTCAAACCTATGACGACAGATTCAAAACAGTTATTAGTCTGTCTCTTATACACATCTCCGAGCCCACGAGACCGTACTAGATCTCGTA
>CAJXRC010000142.1 GCA_913058405.1 uncultured Colwellia sp.
TTCGTCGGCAGCGTCAGATGTGTATAAGAGACAGGCGGAACGTTTAATCGAACATCTAACAGTTCAACCCGTGTTGAAATTGTTAATGATGATAATAGTGATTCTGATGAAGTACAAAGCTTTGGCATAAATGCCGACTGGCAAATCACTGATAATTTTAATATGGCGGTAGATTTATCATATTCGTCAGCCACCAGTGATTTTAGAAATGGTTTGATTTGGTCATTAGTTGCTGATGACGCTAATGCTGCGCAACCTGAATTTGATAATAATGTTTCAATTAATTACTTATTGAACGGCTTAGATTTACCTGATGTCAGTTTAAATCAAGCGGATGCCTTAACTGATTTAAATCGCGTTATGGTAACTAAATACGGTATTTATCCTTATGTGAATTCTGATGAGGTTATTGCTGCTCGTGTTGATTTTCAGTACTCCCTTGATTCAGATTATATTTCGTCTGTGGAATTTGGTGCACGTTATTCAGAAAGAGAATACAGCAGCGATCGTTCAGTATATGAATTTGGTAGTGATAGTGGTTTTAATTCGAAAGAAAAACCGTTAAATATCACTGAAGACATGGCTACTGTGGTTGACTGGAAAGGCGATTTTTCTTCTTTTCCAAGTTACTTAGCACTTGATCAAGACAAAGTATTAAATGCTTGGTTCCCTCAAGGCATACCTCAACCGGTGCAAACATGGGGCGGCTCTGCGAGCGGTGTCATTAATGGCGATCCATTAGGTAAAGATTCAGCTTGGACAGTGAAAGAAAGTGGTCAAGTTTTTGAAGATATCTTTGCGGCCTATATCATGGCAAATATTGATGTAGAAATTGGTGATATTCCGGTAACTGGTAACTTTGGTGTTCGTGTTGTTAGAACTAAACAAGCGTCTACTTCATTACAAGATGTCGGTGAAACAACGGTAAAAGATGCGTACGGACAAGACGCTGTTGATGAAAATGGCGATGTTATCGTTCAAGCAAATGCCGATTTAGGTGCGCAATTTATTACGGATGATGCTGGCCTAATCAATCAAAAATATGCACCGGGTATTATCGAAAATACTTACACCGATTACCTGCCTCAAATGAATTTAAATTTTCATATTACGCCAAACGACCAAATACGTTTTGCTGCGGCTAAAGTCATGAGTCGTCCTAATATTGACCGACTTGCTTCTAACAGCAGTGTGAGCATTAATAAGGTAACAACTGACAGTGGTACTTATGCTGAAATCAGTGGTAACGCGAAAAACAGCCCGCATTTAAAACCGTTTTATGCCAATCAGTATGATATTTCCTATGAACGATATTTTTCAGAATCGGATGGTAGTTTTGTTTTTGCGCTTTTTTATAAAGATATAGAGTCGGCCGGTATTGTTACGCAAACAATCAGTGAATATGACTTTGCTGGGAATGGCTTGATTGTGCCTGATAAATTTATCGATCCGTTAAGTGGCGTGCCATTAGAAATTCGTAACGGTAATTTTGAAACGGCGTTTAATGATGATAAAGGCGGTTATATAAAAGGCCTTGAAGTGAGTTATACCCAAGTCTTTTCATTCTTACCTGATTTTTGGTCTGGTTTAGGACTGAGTACAAGTTACTCACATACCAAAAGTGAAATTCAGCAAATTTCACAATTAGGGCAGCAAGACTTACCTATTACATTGCCCGGCTTATCTGAAAATGTTTTACAAACCACACTTTTCTGGGGTTATGAAGGTTTTGAAACCCGCATTAGCGCGCGTTATCGAGATGAGTTTGTATCAGAGCAAGTAGCGGTTGAAGCACAAACAGTTAACTACGATGACGAATTGGTTATCGATTATCAAGCTTCATATCAATTTAATGACAACTTAGGTGTGGTTTTTCAGGTGAACAACGTAACCGATGAACCGACTAAAAGTTACTTTGGCGTACAAAGCCAAACGGGCACCATTCAGTACTTTGGTCGTCAATTCTTTTTAGGTATGACATACGCGTTATAGCGCATGATACGGCCTTTACTGGTCATCGTTAAGCCTTTGTTTTAGGCATGACCTACGCGTTATAGCGGCAGTTAGTTTTGAGTTATTAGCCAGAATTTATTAGTCGGGAATTATTAAAAATGAGTGAAATTAAATTTTCCAATAAAAACAATCCAATAATTTTCGTCTTAATTCCGGTATTAACTCGCCAATTATTCATTTGGAGTAAAAGTTATGTTTAGTCAAAAATCGGTGTTAAGAGTTATTGTCTTAGCATCTGTATCTATGGTACTTGTCGCGTGTGGTGGCTCAGAGTCTACCCAGCCAGGTGAAGTACTACTAAGTTGTGATGTGCCAATGGTTTCTGATGCTGCTGGTACAAGTTGTGTTGCGCCAGAGCCTATTGAATGTCCCGTTCCAACAGTGCCGGATGCATTAAATGAAAGTTGTGTTGTTGGTATAGATCCCAAAGCACCTGAGCCTATTATTTTTGCAGGCGAAAATCAGGCGTTGCTGTTTTATAACCGTGCGGACGGTGAATACAGTGACTACAAAATGCATAATTGGAACAGTGCTGAATGTGATGCGTATGCGGCAGATTCTTTAGCGCCTTCTTGGGATAATGGCTTAGCGCACACCGGGCTTGATCCTGTGTACGGTGCGTATTGGTTATTAAATCTTAAAGACGATCATAACGAATGTGGTCATTTTATTATTCACAAAGGCACTGATGACGCAGGAAAAGAGTTTGGTGGCGGTGATTTTAAAATGCCACTGTTTCAGGATGATGAAACATATCAACGTATGAATTTCACCTTTTCAGGTGTCGCTTCTATTTTTGAATATCCGGTTGTAACTTTGGGTAAACAAGCATTAGCAATTAGTGGTTTTTCAGCACATTGGATTGATAGCAATACCTTTACATGGAATGTTAATTTTGATCTGGTTACATCGGTTAAATTACACCATTCAGCAACTGCAGGTATTGGTGCCGATGAAGCTAACGAAGACGTTATCACAGGAACGGTTGTTGATTTGTCGGAAGTTGATTTAACTGACGAACAAAAAGCTTCGGCGCCTTTAGTTGCAGACTGGCCTGCTTTTTCGGGTAATTGGTCAATTGAAGAAGCAAAAGCGATTGCTAAAAATCAATTGGTTTTAGTTGGTTATAATGCAGAAGGGCTAGCGGTTGCTGCCACTAATGTGCAAGCTGATTTAGTCTTAGATGATCTTTATACCAAAGGCGAAATGGACGCTGATGAAGCAACGTTAGGTGTTGTTTATGACAATGGTGCCGTTAAAGTTTCTGTGTGGTCTCCAACCGCTCAACAGCTTAAATTGAATGTCTATAACGCGGCTAAAGAAATGGTTTCAAGCCATGATATGACTGAAGACTCAACGACTGGTGTTTGGAGTTATACGGGTGATGCAAGTATTGACCGTCAATTTTATCGTTTCGCGTTAACAATTTATCATCAAAAAAACCAAGCGATTGAAGAGATAGAGAGCACTGACCCTTACTCATTAAGTTTATCAACCAATGGTGAATATTCTCAGTTTGTTAATTTATCTGATGAAGACCTACAACCGGAAGGTTGGGGTGAACAGACAATAGCGACCATTGAAAACTACGAAGATGCGGTCATTTACGAAGGGCATATACGTGATTTTAGTGCTCAAGATGAAAGTACTTCAGCTGAAAATAGAGGTAAGTTCTTAGCGTTCACTGAAATTGACTCGGCACCTATGCAGCATTTACAAAAGTTAGTCGCTAACGGTCTTACACATTTTCATATGCTACCCGCTAACGATATAGCAACTATTGAAGAAGATGCAGACAAGATTATCGATTTGGATAGTTCGGTCTTAGCATTATGTAAAATAAACTTTAAAGCACCGCCTTGTTATAAAGGTCTTGATGATCAAACATTGCGCTCTGTGTTTGAAAGTTATTCGCCTTATTCAAACGAGGCAGTAAAACTAACAGAAGCGATACGTGATACGGATAGTTTTAATTGGGGTTATGATCCTAAACATTTTAATGCGCCTGACGGCAGTTATGCGTCAAACCCAGACGGTGTGAGTCGAATCAAAGAAATGCGCGCGATGATCAAATCTTTGCACGATATTGGCTTACGTGTGGTATTAGATGTTGTTTATAACCATACTAACTCTGCAGATTTATGGGATAACTCGGTACTTGATAAATTTGTACCTGGTTATTATCACAGCCGAGATGTTACAACTGGCGCTGTTCAAAATAGTACTTGTTGTAGTGATACAGCCCTTGAACATCGCATGATGGATAAGTTGATGGCTGACTCGTTAAAGCAGTGGACCGAACAATATAAGTTTGACGGGTTTCGTTTCGATATTATGAGCGCAGGCTCTAAAGAGCAGATGTTAGCAGCACGTGACGCTGTTCAAGCAATTGATCCTGATAATCATTTTTATGGTGAAGGCTGGCCGAGAGACGATCGAGGTTTTGAACGTGCAAACCAAGAAAATATGGCCGGTACTGAAATTGCCACCTATAACGATCGTATTCGTGACGGTATTAGAAATTCGACTTTGTTTAACAACGAAAGTGATTCAGACTACCCGTTTGAGCAACAAGATATTGTTAAATTTGGTATGGCAGGCACGCTAACTGACTATGTATTGAAAACCTTTAAGGGCACTGACGTAGTCGGTAGTTCTGTTGGTATGTATGCCAAAGATCCTGCTGATATTATTAACTATGTTTCAAAACACGATAATGAAACCTTGTGGGATATATTACAATTTAAGTTAAGCCCTGAAATGAATAATAGCGAACGTGTTCGTGCGCAAAACATTTCTCAATCAATCGTATTATTGTCACAAGGTATTCCATTCTTACAAATGGGTGGTGATTTCCTTCGCTCTAAGTCGTTAGACCGTAATACTTATGATGCCGGTGATTGGTATAACCTAGTTGATTTTACATTTGAGTTAAATAACTGGAATAAAGGTTTGCCTCTAGATAATGGTGGTCGAGACTACGATGACATAGTTTCTCTAGCGTCTAGTTCATCAAGCACAGTTTCAATGACAGATATTTTATTTGCATCGAATGTGTTCAATGAATTTTTATCGATTAGAACAAGTAGTCCATTATTTAGATTAACCACTGCGACAGATATTATTAACCGCGTTGGTTTTCATAATATTGGTAAAAATCAAACGCAAGGTTTGATTGTGATGAGCATAGATGATGGAGCAACGCTTACTGATATCGACCCAAATTATGACGCATTAGTGGTTATGGTAAATGGTACTAATAGTGAACAAACACATACTATTGCTTCCGCAAGTAATTTTACCTTACACCCTTTATTAGCTGGCTCTGTTGATGGTACTGTTGCCAGTGCTACCTTTGAGCAGGGTACAGACGAAGGCAGCTTTACGGTTCCTCCGCTAACTACCGCTGTTTTTGTCAAAGTACAAGGTGAAAGCCAAGCAAGCGGTTTATCCGCTTATGTAACAGCAGGCGCACCTGATGTGGTTCCTTATGGCGATACTGTTGCTTACGTTCGTGGAGATATGAATGATTGGAATCCTGATGATGCATTTACTTATATTGGAGATGGAGTCTACCAAGCTAAAATTACCCTTGCAGCAGGAGCTTATGGCTTCAAAATTGCTGATTTTGATTGGTCATCAAATATTAACTTAGGTGCACCAGGCTCTGGTGGTGAAGTTTTAGAAGATCAACTCTTTAGTTTATTACCGGGCAGTAATGATAATTTAAGTATTACTATTGCTGTTGACGGGACATACTTCTTTACCCTTGATGCCTCTAATACCGACGCACCTACTTTATTAGTTGAAAATGAAGAGCCATTTATTGGAACACCTATCTTTATTCGTGGCGACATGAATGGTTGGGGTGAAGGTAACGAATTAATTTATATAGGTAACGGTAAATATCAAGCCACTATAGCCATTAGTGCTTCAACACCTAGCTTTAAAATAGCTTCTGCAGATTGGTCCACGGTAAATATGGGCGCACCGGCTGATGATATGGAAATAACTGAAGGTGAAAATCAACTATTGTTATCAGATAGTAGTGATAACTTCAGTATGAACTTTGCTGAAGATGGAGATTACACCTTTGTTTTCGACGCTTCTGATTTAGCTGAAGCAACGTTGAGTATTTATTCAGCTGAAATGTTTGGTGCTACACCGGTATATCTTCGTGGTAGCATGAATGGTTGGGGTGCAGTTGACCTACTTAGTTATGCTGGCGTGAGTAGTTATTCAGTGGAAGTAAACTTAACCGCTGGTGATTATGAGTTTAAAGTTGCTGATAGTGATTGGACAACATTCAACCTAGGTGCACCGGCGGATACTAACGTTGTTACACTAGATTCTCCGTTAATTTTGCTACAAGGAGGTGGTAATTTGAGTGTCACTATTGTTGATGATGGTATTTATATTGTTACGGTTACCGGGCCTGATCCAACAGCACCCACTGTCAACATTAGCAAAAAACTGTAATGGCTACTGTTAGTTAATATCAGTGGAGTAGATGTTACTGATAAGACCGTTAAAAGCTCTCTACTTGTTAGGGAGCTTTTTTATAGGTCAAAATAAATATAACCGGGCATCAATTAGAGTTAATGCTCAGTAATCCACAGAAACTCTTGCTATAATAAGCCTTACTATTTTAGATATACATTTTACTTAAAGGTTTTTTATGCGCTTTCTTTCCCGTCGTCTTGTTATGCCCAACGATTTAAATTACGCAAACTCTCTATTTGGTGGTCGTGCACTTGAATGGATTGATGAAGAGGCTGCTATTTACGCTATCTGTCAATTAGAAACCAATTGTTTGGTAACAAAACATATAGGTGCAATTAGTTTTGAGTCAGCAGCTATGCAAGGCGATGTAGTTGAGTTTGGCTTAGAAATTAAAAAAGTAGGTCGTACCTCTATTACAGTGACGTGTTTGGTACGTAATAAAGTGACTAAAAAAACCATTTGTTTGGCGGATGATATTGTTTTTGTACAAGTTGATGCGGAAACACGTTTACCTATTCCACACGGTAAAACACTGGAATCACTAGATCAGTAAATTATACCAAAGCTATTTTAGACCGAATCATGCTGTTTGAAGTTGTTTATACCCGTAATCATTCAAAATGCTCAAGCGCTTCTTTGATGGGACTAAAAACGATTTATACGTCGTTATTGACTTTGAGAAGGACGCTGCATGAATGCAGCTTATTAGAGAATGCAGGAGCATATTCTCCTGAACAACCATTCCCTACAATCAATGCCTTGCCTAAATCATTTTTTCTCCCACTGAAATATGCATTTTGAATGGTCACGGGTATAGGTATGCCGTAAAATAAATACCTTTATTCGCTAATATTCGTTTATATCCAACTATTGCTAAGCTTCGCGCTTAGCAATACACTAGTAATATAATTTATTTACCTTCCTATACTCATATGTCCTCAGATCGCTTCGGCACAAGTGCCAACTACAAACAACAAGAAAAAGGTTATCGTGACCGAGCATTAAAATTATTCCCTTGGGTATGTGGTCGCTGTGCCCGTGCTTTTGAGTTTTCTAACTTAAGAGAATTAACCGTGCATCATATGGATCATGACCATACCAATAATCCAAATGATGGTAGCAATTGGGAATTATTGTGTATTTACTGTCACGATAATGAGCATGCTAAATATACGGACCATGCTAATTATAAAACCGAAGTAAAAGCGGGCGATACCAACCAAGATACTGCCACGTATAATCCCTTTGCGGATTTAAAATCAATGTTGAAGAAATAACTCTTACTTCGATACATCTTCTTGTGTTAGATACTGCTGATAAGTCGCTATGCCAAAAAAGCGAATAGATTTTTTCTGTTTTAATTTTTTGGCAATCATCAGTTCACCACAATAAATCTTAACGACTTGTTTCTCGCCATTACTATCAGTTTCATAATCATGCAGGGTATTGAGTCTGAGATTATCAAATTCAGTTTTCATTATGAGTTTCATTACATCAGCACTCCGTCATGAATGGGGTAAATTATACCAATAACCTTATAGCTTATTAATATCTTTTTGTACTTGGTAACCTTCGTCAGTGACGATTGTTTCTAATACTTGTACACGTTCGGTGAGTGCATTAATTTCTTTTTTCAACTCGTCATTCAGTGAATCAGTACTGTTGTTATGGCTAATCGTTTTCGCTTTAAACTCTAAATGTTTGTTATACATTTTATATAAAATGCCGAAGACGACACAGACAATAACCACGACCATAGTTGTTCCACTCATAATTACTTCCTTCTTTTTTTGTTATTGGTTTGAGGTTTTAGACAATAATACTTTAATACCATTGATATAAATTATAGCCTTAATTATTTGTTGGGTGACTTATGATTAATTTTTTCTGCTGCTTATGATAAAAACTAACTACAGTAAAGAGTATCAGAATAAAAGGGAGGCTTGTTATAACAACCCAATGCCAACCTGCGTTAAATAATACCCAGCCAGCTAGTAGTGAACCAGCAGCTTGAAAGCCAAATAAGATAAAGTCATTGGTTGCCTGAACTTTATGGCGCTCGCTGGCGTGATAACTTTCAGGTAATAAAGAAGTTCCTGTTAAGAATAGGAAGTTCCAACCAATACCCAACAAAATAAGTGCCCACCAGTAATGCATCACTTCATGCCCTGATAAGGCTATCAGAGCAACTACCGCATAAATTAATGTGCCGATGAGCATTAGACCCTTTAATTTTAAGTATTTTACTAACCAAGGGGTAAATAATGAGGGAATATACATGGCGGCAATATGACTTTGAATAACCCATTTAGTTTCTTGTAAACTGTGCCCTTGCATATGGTGCATACTAATGGGAGTCGCGGTCATTAAATAACTCATTAACGCAAAGCCAATGGTCGCAGTACAAATGGCAATCAAAAAGATGGGTTGCTTAATTATTACTTTTAGTGCTCTTGGCTCTCCAACGGTTTCACTGATATTAACGGGGGGATTTTTAAAGGCTAACATTATTAACATGGCCCCAATGATCAGAGCTGCCAACATTAGAAAAGACCCCGCGTAACCATAAGGAGAGTTTAGCCAATCTTTACCTGCTACAGCCACTTCAGGGCCTAGAAATGCAGCAAAAACGCCACTGAGCATTAAAATAGATAGTATTTTAGGTACATCTTCCTTATTCAAACTGCTTTCTATTGCAGCAAAGCGTAATTGTTGTGTGAAAGCGCCACCGATGCCAATTAACATACTAGCAAAACAAAATAGTTCGAATATAGCCAGTTTTGCTGAACATAAAGCAATAATTACGGCAATTAAAGAGCAAGTTAATCCGGTGTAAACAGCAAACTTTCGACCTTTATTTTTAGCTAACATAGCTGCAGGAATAGAGCCTGCAGCAACGCCTAAAATCATTAGCGTAATTGGTAGGGTGGCCAGCGAAGGATCATTGGCCATTTTACTGGATAAAATCCCGCCAATAAAAACAATAATAGGCGATGCAGACATCACTAGAGGTTGAGAGATGAATAATAACCAAATGTTTCTCGGCAAGATAAACACGCGAGAGAGAGCAAAGGCTGTTATTAATAATAACGCAATAGTAATCAGGATATTCGTTAGCATATTCTCGTCTATTTAATTAGGAACATTTCAACTTAGCTATGTTTAAAAAAGATTAGCGCAGAGGTGAGTCTAGCCAGAGTCCATGGCAAGAATAGCTTTAATGTTGATTGTTTCACTATAGCGGACCATATTAACTTGTTGCTGTTTTCTTGCAAGTACAGCCATTCTATCTGCTAGTTCATTACCTTCAATATTAGCGTGACCTTTAACATGGCGAATAGTAATTTTGGTGTGCATGGTTTTATAAAGCGCATAACATTGTTGTACTAATGCTAAGTTTTTAATTTCCTCACCTTTGCCACGGGTCCAGCCTTTTGCTTGCCAACCTTTTGCCCATTTTGTTATCGAGTCGATAGAGTATTTAGAGTCAGAGAGTATACAAATACTTTGCTCACTGTTTTTATCGATAAAGTGTTGTGCAATTTGAAAAGCAGAAAGCATACCGCTTAACTCGGCGGTATTATTAGTGCCGTTAGGGAGATACAAACCGTAATACAGTGAGGTGACTTTACCTGATTCATAAACTGCCAAGCCTGTGCCAGATTTACCTGGATTAGGAGAGCAAGCGCCATCACAATATATTTCAATATCACTTGGACCATTAGGACTAACAGCCGCAGTTTTAGTGCTAGCACTCTTACTCGTTTTTTTACGACTTGAGGTAGGTGCAGAACTTGTTGTTCCTTTCTTACTTAAAGAGCGTTGCATTAACGCTTTTGTGTAGCTTGTTGCGAAAGCTTGCTCGGCAGCACTTTTTGATTCAAAGCCCATATACTGAGCATCTGAACGACCCGCAGTATGTTGTTGAACTTCTGGCCACGTGGTAAATATACCTGTTTTCGCGCCTTTCCAGATCACATAGAATTTTTTACTCATAACTTAATAGTTAACTCTTTTTTGAAGTTGTACGGGTATAATGATTAGCATTATCAGCAATAAGTTAATGCTTAGCTACTAAAAAATAGGGAGAAAGGGGATTATATCTGGCCGAGTTATGTCTTTATCTATGATTTGACACTTGTATTCTTATGGTAAAAAATTTTGTGCTTTTCTTTAGTTTTGAATTATTAATAGTATAAGAACTATTTTAACCCTTTCATCAAACGTTTATGTATTAAACGCGTGCCAACAAATACAATACCAATGACAATAGGTACAGCAAAACCACTCACTAGTTCATGATTATATTCAACACCCAAGGTTGGTAATGATGTCAGCATGGTTTCGAATAATTGCATGCCATAATAACTAATAGCGGCGACAGATAAGCCTTCAACCGTTTGTTGTAAACGCATTTGCACGTGAGCACGATGATTCATTGATTTTAATAAGGTTTGGTTTTGCTCTTGTAGTACCATTTCAACACGTGTGCGTAATAAATCACTGGCACGGGTTACTCTTTTAGAGATATCTTCTAAATGACTAGACGCTGTTTGACAGGTTTTAACTGCCGGGGTTATTCTGCGCATTAAAAACTCTTGCAAGGTCATATAACCTGGGATTTCTTCTTCTTTTAACTCTTCCATTCGTTGCAATGCCACATCGTAATAGGCATTTGTAGCCGAGAAACGGTAGGTGCTTTGGCTGCGGTAATCTTCCACTTTTGCTGCTATTTTAGAGACTTGTGTTAGTAGCTCTCTATCACTTTTTTCAGTACCTAGCGCGATGTAAGTTGTCACTTGTTGCAGTTGGATGTCGAGTTGATTCAATTCGCTATTAATAGCTTGAGCTAATGGTAAACCCAATGTTGCCATTAAACGGTAGGTATCAAGCTGTAATAACTGTTGTGCTAAACGGCCAAGCTGCGCGGCAGATAAGTCTTCTTGGTATATCAAAAAACGACCAAATCCATCTTCATGTAACTTAAATGAACTCCACACTTTTGCCTGAGAGTGAACTGGAGCACTGGCAATCAGTGACATATTGTCAAAAAAATGCTCAACCTTGTGAGTTTTTGATTTATCAATACTTTCAGATTCAATGACTAAATGTACTGCAGCGATCACTTGACCAGGCATTTGTTCAAACCAATTACTGGGAACATAATCAATGGCATTTTTAACAAAGGGTTGATCGGTTAATGGTGCTTGGTGAATAAAGGTATAAGTGGAGTACTCTAAATGGCGCTCCCAGCGAAGACTGAATAAACCAAAATCTTGATAAAAACATGGCATTGACTTGGCAGGGGAGTTTACTTGGAATCTATTACATAACAGTGAAATAAACTCATGCTCTTGTTCCTTCAATTCCCCTTGGTGCTGTATAGCAATATGGGTGAGTTGAGCGGGTGAAGATATTGATTGAAAAGGTCTATTATGTAATTCGTTATATAGCTTTTCACGTAACGGATGTATCGCTATCTTATGCAACGATGACAAAGGTAGTACTGTGTTTTCAGATAATTCATTAGATATTAATTTATTTAACAAAGTACTACTCTCGACGCTATTTGTGTTTTTGTATTGGGTATATACCCTTGAACATTCAAAATGCATGTTTCAGTGGGAGAAAAAAACGATTTAGGCAAGGCATTGAT
>CAJXRC010000143.1 GCA_913058405.1 uncultured Colwellia sp.
CTATCCTCTTCGTCGGCAGCGTCAGATGTGTATAAGAGACAGAAATATTACTGTGCAACGAGATGTCTGGCGCTTGGCGACAAAACTTGGCATGAGCAACGACATTCAATTATTTGGCAACCGTTTTTCTAGCGACATCACCCGAGGCTCACGCCAAAATAGTAATGAACAACAAAATTCAGATAAAAATGGACAGCTCGTTGTGCTTGTTGAACAAGGCATCATTCCAGGTAAGCAAGAAGTATCCATTCACTTGCCTATTTTCACTAGCCGTAACGATGTGCGATTTTACAGCTTAGCCTTACCGAATTATCAAAACCGTTTACGACAATATTCCGGGCTTTCGCTCAGCTATCAAGGCAATACCTATCAATCTCAAGAAATTGTTCGTTTACAATCTCTGGCCGCTAAGCAATTACAAGATGAAATGCCCGCCATTGTCACAAGACAAGTGGTAAGGCTTGTTGCTAAAGAAGAACTAAGACAACAAATGAGCCGCAAAGGTGGTGATGTCGGTAATATCTTAGCTGGACTTTACAATATAGCCTCTGAAAAAGCAGATACTCGAAGTTGGAGCACACTTCCCGATAGCATTCATATACTTCGACTAGACTTAGCACCTGGCCAACATGAAGTTAATTTAAGCATTAACGGTACGAACCAAACCATCACAGTTGAGATAAACGAAGACAGGCAAACCTTAGTAAAACTAACCTCAATAGGCCGTTATACTAATTATCAGAGTATCAACCTTTAAATGGTACAGAGAAGACGACTTAAGCTATCAATTTTATAATCAGTTGAGCCTAGCGCCCCGTTAAAACATGGAGTACTTAAAATGAAAACTATGAAAATGAACACAGCTATTACTACAAAACGTTCGGCGTTGTTAATTGCAGCATTGACTGCAACATTATTAATCAGCGGATGTAAGAATATTCCCCCTGTCACGTCGGGTATGGGTAGTGATCAAATAGCCCCAGGGCAAAAGTTCAGTAAGCACTTACAAGTGCATAATCCAGAATTAGGTAAAAAGCTTCACATAAGTGACATCAGATCTCGAACCAATAATGATCTGCTTGAAATTAATTTGTCACTCACGAGTACTTATGAAAAAACCCTCAAACTGCAATATCAATTTACATGGTTTGATAAAGATGGTTTTGTCATTGAAGCGGGTAAAGCGCCTTGGAAACCGCTTGACTTACATGGCATGCAAACCGAAACAGTACCTGGATTAGCACCAACAAACAAAGTCGCATCGTTTAGTCTCTACGTAAGAGAAGTACCGGAAAAATTCTTTAAATTTTAGCGAATGAATAAGTAACAAACTCGACAAAAAATAATACGTCATACCCGAAGTATTTTAATCGGGTATCCAGTTTTAAACTCATTGGATTCCCGTTCCGATACTACGGAAATGATGATATAAAAGTTTTAGTACGCCAAATTAACATTACCAAATAAAGGAAAAACCAATGAAAAAACTTATTATGATCACCAGTGTTGCACTAACACTTACGCTTGTTGCCGGTTGTACCAATAAATCCGTAGTACGTTATGGCGATGCGACTGAAGTTGAAACTACCGATATTAGTTTTGGCTCAACTGACCTACAAAAAGTGGCAGGTGACATGACGGATTCTTTATTAGTGTCTCCTGTTGTAGGTACACTAACAGCAAACTCACGCCCTATTATGTTTGTTGAAAGTATCAAAAACAAAACCAGTGAACACATTGATACCGAATCAATTACTGACTCTATTTCAACCAAATTACTTCGTTCTGGTAAATTTCGATTCGTTGATATGGGCCGAGTAGCAGCGGCACGTAAACAACTTGATTACCAACAAAGTAGCGGTATGGTTGATCCAAACAAAGCCATGCAATTTGGTAAGCAAGTTGGTGCTCAATATATGCTATACGGCAACTTAGCCAGCATAGTTAAGTCTAATAAAGATCAGTCTGATGTTTATTACAAATTTACTCTACGTTTAATGGATTTAGAAAGTGGCTTAGTAGAATGGGCTGATGAAACCGAAATCCGTAAAACTAAAGGCAAAGAATTCGTTAGCTGGTAGTTGATACTTATTAAGAGCACTAATGAAATGATTAGTTAGAAAGAATACAAATAAGGAAAAAGTATGAAATCGTTATTATTAACAAGTTTAACCCTATTCACATTCTTCTTTAGTAATCTAGCTAGTGCTGATTATGACAGAAACAAAGCAGTACCTGTGGAACATGTACTCTTTGGCACAGTAATTTCTGCCAGAAACGTTAGCCAAGAAGAATTAATTCAAGATAAAAATAGCGGTTGGAAAACCTTTGGTGGCGCATTAATCGGCGGTGCCATTGGTAATCAATTTGGTGGCGGTAGCGGCCGTGACATAGCCACTGTTTTAGGCGCTGTTATTGGTGGTGCTGTTGCCAATAACCGTAGCCAAGATAAAACGGTTGTTATTCATCTTGTTGAGTTAATGATTGAAGTTGACTGCGCTGAAAGACAATGTCAGCAATATATGGTGATTCAAGATTATGATTCACAAATGGTATTTCATCACCAAGATGCCGTAAGAATGGTTTATCTTGCTAATGGTAATGTAAGAATTGATAAGCAGTTTTAATAACATGTTAAAGTAATTCTATAAAAGATAACGTTCATATCACTAGGCCATTTTATTAAGCAATAACTTAACCTAGTGGTAAAAGTACCTCTACTTGCAACCCTCCCTCTGGATGGTTGTTCAAGGTAATTTGACCTTGATGTCCATCGCTGATTTCTCGGCAAATACTTAAGCCAATACCGCTACCATCAGCTTTCGTTGAATAATAAGGCAAGAAAGCCTTAGGTAATATACCAACGGGCATGCCCGTACCAAAATCTCTGACCGTAATGCGAAGCTGGCCTTGTTGACTTTCAACGCTCACTTCAACTTGTTGCATAGTTCTTTGATCAGAGCATGCTTGTTGTGCATTTTTAAGTAAGTTTATCAGTAGTTGTTCAATTTGACTTTCATCCCCAGAAAAAATCAAAACCTCATCCTGAGAACGTAGGGTAAACTGATATAGTTCTTGTAATTGCACTAAGGTTTTCATTAAATCAAAGGCTTGCTTTTGTGGTCTCGATAATCGCGCCAACTGACTATAACTTTGAATAAATTCTGCCAATTTATTAATGCGTTTCGAGATAGTAGCAAATACGCGTGTTAATTGCGGCTCAGCCAAGCGCTCAGCTAATATATTACCGCTATGACACATAGAGCTAATAGGTGCGATAGAATTATTAAGTTCATGATTTATTACCCGTATAACTTTCTTCCATGTTTGTAGTTCTTGCTGATGCATTGCTTGCGTAATGGGTTTGAGTAACGTGAGTTGATGGCGACTGCCATGTAATTTCAAGTGATGCCGAGATAAATGCCAGCTCTGTTCGGTTTTCACTTTTATACTCGCACCAGCATCAGAGTCGCTAATATTATCTTCAGAAAAATGACTGTAATCATTTCCATATTTAGGCTCTGCTAACATTAATTGAATAATGGCATTATCTTTATCGGCGTGTTGACCGAGTTCTGGCATTTGCTCTTTTAAAAGATTTTGCCAAGACATACCTAACATACTGGTCTGAGCAAAGAAGTGCTCCGCTGCGCGGTTAGCAAAAATAATGGTATCTCTGTGATTCACTAAAACGGTGACAACATCTGAGGCATTAACCACTTTATCGAGTAAAAGTTCTCTTTGATAAAGCGATTGTTTCTCTTGCCTTAGTTTGTCAGTCACTTGATTAAAAAGCGCTAATACTTCAGATTGGCTTTGACTCTTGTTGGTTTTATTCTCCGCTAAAGTAATGGAAAAATCACCGTCTTGTAAGTTACGTAGGCCATGTAATAATGTCTGCAGTATCTGGTGATTTTTTCGATGGTAATGCTTATAACGCATAGCGGCTAAAGCAATCAGCAGTATTGAACTGATTGAGAATAACCAAGGTGAGCTAGGCAATAAAAGAGAAAAGCTAACGATGAAAGCAATATTGATGAGAATGAGTTGTACGATTAACATAGGGTTACCATAAACATAAAACCTCAACTATCGTGGTCAGAACATAGATATTGTTATAGAAAATAAATTTCACCGGTGATCCCGTAGGCGGGAACTTGTTCGCGCATCTCTTACGGGAATTTATTCGCGCTTCGCCTGTAAACGGCGAGTTTATTTGAGCACTTTTACGGCCCCTCATAAAAGACCTGCGCGATTAAAATCACGCCTACATAACATCATTCCTCGTAGGCGGGAATTTATTCGCGCATTTCTTACGGGAGTTTATTCGAGCTTTTGGCCTAGAGCATCCACATCGATTTGATATTTTTCTATGCGGCGATACAAGGCTTGTCGACTTAATCCCAGCTCGAGTGCAGTATGTTTGATCACGCCCTTGTGCTTAATCAGTACTTGCTCAATATTTTGCTTTTCATCTAACGCGGGTTCTAGCTGACTCGAAACCATTTGGAAATCACTTGGCACTAGGGTGTTACTATTAGCAAAAACTAACGCGCGCTTACAGGCATTCTCTAATTCACGAACATTGCCCGGCCAACTATATTCCGTTAAGTCTTTCACTGCTTCATCACTCAATGCGTAATCATTACCGATAAAATATTGCGCTAATGGAGCAATGTCGCTTGTTCTCTGTGCTAAATCAGGTAAGTGTAGTTCTATAACATTAAGTCGATAATATAAATCTTCTCGAAATGTGCCTTGCTGCACTGCTAACGGTAAATCTGCATTAGTCGCACTAAGTACTCTCACGTCGACTTTTAATGTTGTGTTGGAGCCTAAACGTTCAAATTCACCTGTTTGCAAAACTCTCAGTAATTTCATTTGACCCGATAAGGTTAAATTGGCAATTTCATCTAGAAATAAGGTGCTGCCATCCGCAGCTTCAAAACGACCAATCCTTGCTTGATTAGCCCCTGTGAATGCACCTTTTTCCGCACCAAAAAGCTCTGCTTCCATCAACTCATGCGGTAATGCTCCCATATTAACTTTGATGAAAGCATTATTATGACGCGGGGATTGTTGATGAATATAATCAGCCAGTTTTTCTTTGCCTGAGCCATTCGCACCTGTAATCAGTACATTTACGTTTGCAGCTGCGACTTTACTCGCTTGAGATATCAAGCGGTGCATTTCTTGGCTTTCATAAATGAAATGCTCTGCTGAGGTTTGATTACTTTCGTTTTGACTGTGCTTACTTTTGCTTGCTTGAGAGTTTTGGCTATATTTTTCTACTAAATCAAGAAGTTTTACATCATCCCAGGGCTTTTGTAAGTAGTCTGTCGCACCACTTTTCACCAAGGATATAGCTGTTTCTAATTGAGTCCAAGCGGTAATTAAGATGATAGGTAACTCGCTATTTAGTGCCTTCAACGCACTGAATAATGACTTTCCTTCTTTGCCGGAGGTAATGCCTTGCGCGAAATTCATATCTTGAATAACAAGATCAACACGTTGATGAGATACAGCCAATAATGCTTGTTTCTCATTTTCAGCGGTCAGCACCGTATAACCATGCAGACTTAATAACAACTCAAGCGCCTCAAGTATATCGGGATTATCATCAACAACTAATATTTGTGGCATTCTGTTCCTTTTTCATTACTTATTGTAGACCGGAATTTATTCGCGCTTAAAAAGCGGGATTGAAATCCCGCCTACACCGACATTCCCTGTAGGGAATTTATACGCCGAATTATGTTGTCATAAATCCTGTAGGCGGTAATTTATTCGCGCTTTACTTACGAGAAATTATTCACGCTTTTCTTACGGGAATTATTACAAATCTGCGCGATTAAAATCACGCCTACACACCAACATTCCTCGTAAAGAGGAATTTATGCGCCGAATTGTGTTGTCATAAACCCCACCTACACGGTTCTAGTAGCAACCACTGGTGGAATATTACTGGTCTTTATTGCGGGGATCAAAGTTGCGATCGTACCCGCAATAAAAATAACCACACTTGCTAATATAAACAACATAATATCTGGTTTACTCAAGCTAATATACTGACTTAATAATATGTTAAACCCTAAAGCCATCGCTAAACCTAACGTGCAACCAATACTATAGACCAGCCAATTTTCTGTTAGCACATACAAAAGTATATCTTTTTTACGTGCACCTAACGCGCGTCTGATACCTATGTATTTTTTCTGACGCGAAATATGAAACTGTGAATAGGCATAACTGCTAATCGCGGTAACAAATATCATTAGCCCACAAAGCATCAAGAACAATTCAGCTAAACCTTTATCATGACTATAAAAGCGTTTCATATGCTCAGCCATAGTAATTATTCTGTAGATATCACGCTCAGGTTGTACGGCTAAAATCGTATCACTCACTCTATTTCGTATGGCTTCCACCTGACCAGGACTAACCTTTAACATGTAATAACGGCCAACGAAGATATACTCCATTACGCTATTTCCAAAAACACCGTATTGCTTATCTATTGGTAGAGTAGGATTGAGCATAATATCCTTCACCACACCCACAATGCGACCATTATTGGTTTCTCGCCCGAGTGCCGAACTGTCACCATAAAGTGCTTTTTTCAATGATTCTGTAATGAGTACATTACCTTCTTGATCACTACCGAAGTCAAGTTGGTCATCTTTCGTTAGAAACCGCCCTTCAAGTAATGCTAACGCTAACGTATTACTAAGGTTTTCATTGGTCAGAAAAATTTTTGAATCTTGCAGGTATTTATCTCGACGAAGAATTTCAGGATCTTCTAAGTCATAAACATTACCTAACATGCCCCTTTTACTTATAGGTAGCTGATTTATAAGCGACACACTTTCAACACCTGAAAGTTCACTTAATTGTTGTAAGTCTTCACTCACAATTGAACGATAATAGTCTAAGTTACGATATTCACCCGATGTGGGGTGCAATGAAACAATCAAGGTGTTCTCTATATCGAAGCCGGTATCTTGTGCCAATTTTTCGTTAGTATCTACCGCTAAAATAACGCTATTTATTAACAAACCTAATGTTATAGACAATTGTAATATTAATAACCCAGTGGTGAATTTTCTTAACAACAAGGACTTAAGTAGTGCTTTAATATTCATAATTTTTCCCTATTTACTTGGTTATTTAAGCTCAGCAGAAATAGTGTAACGATAAGCGCGATATAAAGGGTATAACGCACTCGCAATAGAGGTCACTAATGCCAATAACATTCCGAGCACGAGTAATTTGGGTTCTAATACGGCAATATTTGTTAGGCGTGGTAAAAATTGCACCGATAACTTTAAAAATAACCAACTTAACACTAACGCTAGTGCCCCCGTAAATAGACCTAATAACACACTCTCAGTTAACCCTTGCATCAGCATATGTCTATTGCTTGCCCCAATGGCACGTCGTAAACCTACTTCAAATTTTGCCGCATGAAAGCGCGAAAGTAATAAGCTACTGGCATTGAAAATACAGACAGACAAAAATAAAACTGAAGCTAAAGTGAACGCTAATACTTTTTGGTCAACTACTTTGTTCACCTTTAACCATTCATTAACGTTGTGTATTTCATTTTTTATTGCTAAAGGGTGCTCACCAGAATCTTTAAGTTGCTGGCTATAGTTATCTAAATAGCTTTGCAATGCCGACCTTTGATTTACATCTTCCAATTCTACCCATGCTTGTAAATAGTAAGCATCTTTATCACGGGTTTCTGCAATGCTGGCATAATCAACAGAAGATGAGCTTCTCGCATGTATCGACCAACCTAAATCTATTGCTGTTTCAAGTGGTGCAAATATATCATCGGTTTCGTTAAAGGCTCGACCTTCTGTCGGATGGTAAAACAAAGGACGTAATATCCAAGGCTTCAGAACGCCAACAATTGTAAGTAACTCACCATCAAGTTCGAGTGTTTTACCTACGCTGTTTTTACCGGCAAAAATCTTTTGGTTTAGTTCATCACCAATAACAATTTCCATGCCTCTACTTTTTTCAAATGCAGCCCCATACGCAAAAGGCGCATTAGTCAGTTCAAAAAAGCCAGGGGTAGTGGCTCTCACATCTGAATCAAACCGTTTCATACTGTTCGACTCAGAATCTCTCGCATAAACACCAGAAGCATAGAATATAGCGCTACCGCTAAGTAGCTCTGATTCAGCGATTACCATAGCGTCTCTATAGCGCAATATATGCATTGGCTCATCGGGTGGCTGATCATTAGGCCAAGTATTCATATTAATGTGAAATAAATGGCTACTTTTTTCTGGAATTGGATCACTTGCCATAGAGTTAACTAAAGCAAGGTTGGCACACAATACGCCAACGCCAATAGACAAAGTAAGAATGATTAACAAATACAGGGTAGGAGCGCGCTTAAAGCTCTGCATTGCCAAAGTGAGATTATAGACAAACATACTATCGCTACGCATTTTCCATCTCCTCAGCTACAGCATCGCTCACCGCATCAGAAACTGTTTTCCCCCGACCTTCTGCTGTACGATCTAACGGCGCGTAAATATTAAAATCGGCAAGTTGACCATCAATCACTTGTACATTGCGATTTACTTCGCGTGCTTGGTCTGGATCATGGGTAACCATAATGATGGTAGCGCCATCTTTGTTAAGATCGTGCAATATTTCCATAACTTGGCGTGCCATTAATGAATCAAGGTTACCTGTTGGCTCATCGGCTAGTAATATTTTTGGTTCACCCGCTAACGCTCTAGCAATAGCAACACGTTGTTGCTGCCCGCCTGATAACTGGCTTGGAAGATATTTAAGCCTTGACGCTAAGCCAACTTTTTCTAATGCTTGTTCAACTCTTCGCTTTCGCTCACTCGCGCTAAAACCACGGTAACGTAGTGGCATGTCAACATTATCAAAAATACTATAATCTGGTATGAGGTTATAATTTTGAAAAATGAAACCTATTTTTTCATTTCGTAAGCGCGAAAGTTCATCATCTTTTAAGCCCTGCACACTTACACCATCCAACTCATACTGACCTCGGTCAAAGTTATCAAGTAATCCCGCAACATTTAGAAAAGTAGATTTTCCAGAGCCCGAAGGGCCAGTTACCGCAACAAATTCTCCTGCTTTCACATTCAATGAGAAGTCTCTTAAAGCATGCGTTTGAATAGTATCACTTTGATAAATTCTAGAAATCTTGTTCATATTTAGCATGGTAGTTCCTTTTGTATTTCGTCTTATTTAACTAACTATTAAGTTTCGCGATGATGCTTAGCCGCCTAGATAAATTTGTTCGGCTTTATTAAAGTCTGCATAATCTGAAGTAATGACTTGTTGGCCTGCGACAAGACCCGATGTAATCTCGATATACTCAACACTACTTGCCCCAGTTGTTATAGCTATCTTGTTTGCATAATCATCTTCCGCGATTTTGAAAATATACTTTCCACCTAAAGAACCTATAAAGGCACCGCGTTTGACCATGAGTACATCTTCTTTTTTTTCAAATTCAATACGAGCATTAATACGTTGATTCTGTCTTAATTGAATTTGCTCTGAATCGATTATTTTGGCCCTTACCGTTACTTGGTTACCTTTCACCTCAGGTGAAATAGCAATGATTTCACCGCGGACTTTGATACCAGATATCTTCATAGAAACTTCAAGGCCAATGCCTAAATCATCTGCGTAGAATTCTGGCACACTTAACTCCGCTTCATATTCAGATAAATCGACAATTGTCATAATTGCCGTATTCGCTGCAATGGTATTTTTCTGCGCAACAAGCCAGTTACCAACTACACCTTTTACTGGTGCTTTAATTGCTAATTCATCATGACGGCGCGATAACTCTTCCAAAATAAGCTTTTCTTTCTGTACTAAAAACTCTCGATGCTGTTTCTCAAACTGAAAGCGCTCCATCGAAAACAACACTCTTTTTTTAGCATGCTCAAATAAACGCTTTGCATCCGTTACCGCATCTTGGCTTTTTAACCAATCAACCTCGCTGATGATTTGTTTTCCGTATGATATTTCTGCACGTTGAAATTCACGCTTAGCAACGTTTAACTCTGATTGCGCAGCATTCATATTACTTTCAAGATCAAGTTGTGCTTCTTTATCTGCTAGTACACCCCGATTCGCATTGATGCTTAATTGCTCTAGTGTTGATTGTTGTTGCTTAATTAAAGCATCTAACTCTGGACTCATTAGACGAGCGACTATTTGATTTAACGCTACTGCTTCACCCGGTTTGGCTAATAAGGTTATTTTGCCAATCTCTGTGCTATAAAGTTGCGGTGCATTAGCTGCAACAGCTTTCCCCGAAACAACAACATCACGAATTAAGTCACCTCGGATCACTGTTTCAATGTTAATACTTTTACTATCAACACTTGGTATAGATGAATACCACTGAGATAAAGTTGGGAAGGTAATATAAGACAATGCGCATAACAGTGATATGCCCGCTAATATCTTCTTTAGCGCTACCTTGTTAGGAGTTATTACCACTTCATCCTGCCCACTTGTTCCTTCAATCATGCATTTCTTCTTAGTTATCTAGCAATGGCCAAGTGTTGCAGAATCGGTGCCATAAAATACGAAGCTGTAAACCATTGTAATTAAACAGTTATTCAAATATGGAGTATTAAGGAGTGTCCGACCGGACACAAAGTATGTCCGTGACTGTCCGTATTATGTATTACGGACACAAGTAATTAAGGTAGGAAATTTACTAAGAGTACTTAACCTACACACTCATTGAGTTCATGAGTGTGTAGAAGAAATGATATTACTATTAAAGCAAGACGCATCACAAGAACACGCCCAAAGATCATCGATGCTGCTCTGTTAGAGTAGCAACTATAGAGGGATAAGAGTTTATGTAAACTACCAAGTTTTTCTGTTAATGAATTCTCTGGCTTTTTTATCTTGGTTAATTTGATTGTAAGTTTTAATTGCTCTGTTCTTACCAATTAAAATTTTTATTTGATAATAGGACTCTCTCAGAAGTGCAAAACCAGGCTTGCTCCACCAACTTTTGTTGTAGAGTTTTTTTGTTGCTGCAATAGAGTCAGGCGACTGCTGAGATATCATTTCCGCAAGTTTAACCGCTCTTTCGTAAGGTTCTTCATCTACATGAGTAACTAAGCCGTATTCGAGCGCTTCCAAGCCATCAATAACTTCTCCAGTCATCGCTAACTCTTTAGCTTTATCTAATCTGAGTAGTTCTTTTAATGCTAACGTTCCTCCCATATCAGGTATCAAACCCCATCGAGATTCCATAATAGAGATTGAGGCGTCCGGTGTAGATATTCTAAAGTCACCACCTAAGGCAATTTGTAGTCCTCCCCCCCAACAACGGCCTTTAATAACCATTATTACAGGCGCTGGTATCTCTCTCCAGCCCGTTGAAACATACTGCGCCAAGTTAGCTCGCCAAGGTAACAACTTAAAGAGTAATTCAAGCGGCCCTTTTGTAGAAGACATCACCGCTTTAATATCTAAGCCAGAACAAAAGTCCTCACCTTCTCCAGTTACAATAATAGCCCTAATAGTTCGATCTTTTTTCAGACGATTTATAGTTTTTCGTATCGCATGAAACATCAAGATATCTAACGCATTACATTTATCAGGCCTATTGAGCCGAACATGGGCAACCCCATTACTTATTTCGAGGTTTACTCTCTGTTCGATATCATTACTAGACATGGTAGGTACTCATAATTATTAGTGGTATGACCACCAGACTATCGTACATTTTATGACAAGTCGATTGTAAAAACTGATAACTTTCGATAATCACATAAACATCAGAAGTTAACTTTTAGTTAATGCACTAGTTTTACTATTGATAGGAAGTTTTTTGATCCCTAGAACGCAAAAAGCCCGACTCTTTCGAATCGGGCTTCTCTAAATAGACCTTTAGCAATCTCCTACGCTCACATGGGCTTAACTAACCTAAGTCACACTACCCTCGGCGCAACTGCGTTTCACAATCAGTGAGTAATCTTCAAACGCCAGAAAGCAAAAAATCCGTAGCGTTAGCTACGGGTTTAAATCCCAGACAGCAAAAAGCCCGACTCTTTCGAATCGGGCTTCTTTAAATAGAAGTTTAGCAATGTCCTACTCTCACATGGGAACTCCCACACTACCATC
>CAJXRC010000144.1 GCA_913058405.1 uncultured Colwellia sp.
CACTATCCTCTTCGTCGGCAGCGTCAGATGTGTATAAGAGACAGTATCAGTATCGATAAAGCCTGGTGAAACAGTATTTACAGTAATACCACGCGAAGCAACTTCACGTGCTAACGCTTTAGTAAAGCCTAATAAACCTGCTTTAGCTGTTGCATAATTAACTTGACCTGCATTACCCATAGTGCCGACTACAGAGCCAATATTGATAATACGACCGGTACGTTTTTTCATCATAGGACGAATGGCTGCTTTACTTACTTTGAAAACAGACGTTAAATTAGTTTCAATAATATCTGACCATTCATCATCTTTCATACGCATAAATAGGTTATCACGAGTGATACCTGCGTTATTAACTAATATGTCAATTGACCCATGCGCTTCTTTAATCGCTGCAAACATTTCAGCAATAGATTCATCACTTGTCACGTTCAGTACTAATCCCATACCACTACCATTATCAGCAGTTAAGTATTCAGTGATGTTATTAGCGCCATTTTCTGATGTCGCTGTACCTATTACTGTTGCACCAAGTGACTGTAATTGTGTTGCTATTGCTTTGCCGATACCACGGCTTGCACCAGTAACTAAAGCGATCTTTCCTTCTAAAGAAAACATATTTTTACCTGCTCTTTTAATTGATAACATTACCTTAATAAACAAGATAATGAATTATTTATATTAAGTTTTTTACTAGATTATAATCATTTACTTAGCAATAATTAAACGTCACTAGCCACTAAGTCTTTTGCTTGTTGTAATGAATCAGTTGTATTGAAACTAACACTGCGTAGTGATTTATTGATACGTTTATTTAAGCCTTGTAATACTTTACCTGGACCTACTTCAACAACTTTTTCAATGCCATCATTTGCTAGTAGGCTAATTGTTTCACTCCAACGGACTGGTGAATACAATTGTTTCACTAACGCGGCTTTAATTGCTTCACCTGCCACTTCTTCTGCAACATCCACATTATTAACAACGGCAACTTTAGGTTGGTTAAACGTTATGCACTCTAACTCTAT
Organism: uncultured Colwellia sp.; assembly: GCA_913058405.1. Taxonomy (GTDB): domain Bacteria; phylum Pseudomonadota; class Gammaproteobacteria; order Enterobacterales; family Alteromonadaceae; genus Colwellia. The sequence goes on from CAJXRC010000144.1 coordinate 1,029, forward strand.
GGCCAACTTAGCTGCAGCATCACTCATCAAAGCACAATGTGACGGTACGCTCACAGGTAACGGTAAAACACGCTTTGCTCCTGCCGCTTTACAAAGAACACCTGCACGCTCTACCGCTTCTTTATGGCCGGCAATAACAACTTGACCAGGAGAATTAAAGTTAACGGCTGATACAACTTGCGTTTCTTTTGCTTCATCACAGGCATTAATAATGTCTTCATCTGCTAAGCCTATGACAGCGGCCATTGCTCCAACACCTTCGGGAACGCAAGCTTGCATGAATTCACCGCGTTTCTCAACGAGTACTACTGCGTCACTAAGAGAAAATACACCTGCACACACTAACGCTGAATACTCACCTAAACTATGGCCAGCCATAATATCAGGAGTGATTGTCGACTCTGCTTGCCAAACTCGCCATAAGGCAACACTAGCCGTTAACAACGCTGGTTGAGTGAAATTAGTTTGGTTAAGTTTTTCTGCAGGACCTTGACTAACTAATTGCCATAAGTCATAACCTAAGGCTTTTGACGCTTCTTCAAATGTCGCTTGGACGATATTATTTTCTGCAAAGTCACTGAGCATGGCAACAGTTTGTGAGCCCTGCCCTGGAAAAACGAATGCTAATTTATTTTGCATATTGATACTCTATTTGAATTATATTAGTAAATACGTTGATTTTAATATTATTGGTTTAGGAAAAGATAATATAGTAGAAAGTATTTCCCACTAAGTAAAGCATGGTTAGCGACAAGTAAAGCCATGTTCTAATGAGGTTTTAATCTTCTCTGGAACTTGCCTTTCAACTTCTTTGACTGCTTCTTCAATAGCAGCTAAGAAAGCACCTGAATTGGCGTTACCATGGCTTTTCACCACTATACCGCGTAATCCTATCAAACTTGCGCCATTGTACTGGTCGGGGTTCATGGTTTTAAATAGTTTTTTGAAACTTGGTTTAAGTAATGAACCAAAGACTTTAGCCAGTAAACTCGCACTAAAAGCAGCTTTCGATTTTTCATATACTAATCGAGCAACACCTTCACAAGTTTTTAATGCAACATTGCCAACAAAGCCGTCACATACAATGACATCAGCTTTATTTGAAAAAATATCACAACCTTCAATAAAGCCAACATAATTGATGTCTTTATTTTCACTCAATTCGAGCGCCGCGAGTTTTATATGATCGCTGCCTTTAATTGCTTCTTCACCCATATTCAACAGCGCAATACGCGGTTTACTTATACCATCTACTTGTTCTGCCATGACAGATCCCATCACACCAAATTGGTATAAGACATGGGAATCACAAAAAACATTGGCACCCAAATCAAGCATGAAAACATGTTTATTTTTATCGTGGGTAGGTAATGATGAAATTAACGCTGGGCGCTCAACTCCTGGTATATTTTTTAACACAAAATGTGCCATAGACAAGAGTGCGCCAGTATTACCCGCACTGACACAGGCCTGTGCTTTACCAGTATGAACTAAATCAAGCGCTTTACGCATTGATGAGTCTTTTTTGGTTCTTAGAGCAACAATAGGTTTATCAGACATTGAAACGACTTGAGACGTCGAAAGGATACTTAGCTGTTTATGTGTTGCTAAATTTTCTTGGGAGATATTAAAACGGGCAAGTGATTCTGTAATGATGGGTTCATCACCACAAAGAATAAGATGCAAATTAGGCTGTTTTTTTATAGCCATTATTGCTGAAGAAATAGTTATAAAGGGGCCTTGATCGCCCCCCATAACATCTAACGCTATGGTTAGATAACTATTTAAGCTCAAACGAGATAAGCCTAAAATATGTTACTTTAACTAAGTAATCGCTTATTTAGCGATTACTTTAACGCCTTTGTAAAAACCATCAGCAGTTACATGGTGACGACGATGCGTTTCACCTGATACTGGATCTACTGATAAGTTTTCTACTGTTAATGCATCATGTGAACGGCGCATGCCACGTCTTGAACGAGACTTCTTGCTTTTTTGAACTGCCATGAGTTACTCCTGAATCGGTTATAAGTTAAAAGGCTTTATGCTTATTAACTATTTAAATTGTTTTAATATATCAAATGGGTTTGGCTTCTCAACCTCTTCTGGCAACTCACCCCAAACTGAATCAGCATCTGCTGAACAATCTTGAATGTCGTGCCGAGGAATTAATGGTATCATGAGGATTAACTCTTCTTCCACTAATTCACGTAAGTTTACTTCGCCATTTTCATCTAATTCTACTACGTCATAATATGACGGAATTTTCTCAGCTGCTTCCTCATTTTTGGCAGGACTAAAAGTAAACTCTACTTCAAGTAACTGGTCAAAACTTTCGTTACACCGCTGACAAGTTAATGCAACTAATGCCGATGCTGTACCTGACATTACTGTCAAACCACGTTCATCCACATCAAACTTAACACTAACCTGAACATGCTCGCTTCGGCTTTCGCATTCAGCAAGCAGTCGAGTCATATCCGACAACTTACACACGCCCTCACACACAAGTCTGCGTTGCGCGCTACGGGATGGATTAATTGTTATTGGAAGTTTAAGATTCTGCATAAGGCGCGCATAATATAGTCCCTACAGGCAAGTGTCAAAAGAAAATTGCACTATTTTGATTAAAAGCTCAAGATAGACTCAATATTGGCAATAATCGTATATTATTTGTTTACCCTTGTTACAATTACTCAATAAATGAGCAATATCGTTACTTATAGTAGATGGTTATATTTATAGTTTAACTTAGCAAGCCAGTAACAAACTTATGAATAATAAAAATAACATAAACAGTGTTATTATTTCAGTCATTTTGTGCTGTAATCACTTTACTGCAGCACAACTGACAAATTAATGCCCATGTAAATTAACAGAAAGCTTAAATGCTCTTCTCGCTTCACCACTTTTAGTGTTTTTTTGGTAATCAAAAAATTTGTCAGATTAGCATCAAATTATTTTACAAAGAATATATATAGAAGGTAAACATGAAAACCTTAGTCCTTGGATCCACTTCCCCATTTCGTAAAACAATTTTAGAAAAACTCAAACTGCCTTTTCACTGTGCCAAACCTAATGTTGACGAAACTGAAAAAAACAATGAATGCCCTCAAGCTTTAGTTGAACGCCTTGCCATAGAGAAAGCTAAAGCCGTTAGGGATGAATACCCAAACGCACTCATTATAGGCTCAGATCAAGTTGCAGTATGCGAAGGTGAGATTTTAGGCAAACCTCACAATTTTGATAATGCAGTTATTCAGCTAAGTAAGTTTAGTGGTAAGAGTATTACCTTTTATACGGGTCTTTGTGTTTATGACAGTAAAAAAGAAAAAGCAGTGTCGTTGGTTGAACCTTTTACCGTACATTTTAATCAATTGAGCCAAGACGATATCGCGAGTTATCTTAATGCTGAACAGCCCTATAATTGTGCAGGGAGTTTTAAAAGTGAAGGCTTAGGTATATGTTTATTTAGTAAACTTGAAGGCGACGATCCAAATACCTTAATAGGATTACCTTTAATCAAACTTATCGAACTGTTAAAGCAACAGGGTATCAATGTGTTAGCAGAGCAAAATAAACACGCTATATAGTAATAAAAGTAGTACGTAACACTCTTAACATAGTGCGACTTACTACTTAAAAAAATTCCATTATTTATTTAATGATTGCTCGCGACCGCTGGTATCAGTATTTGTTGCAACTCGGCAAGAGAGTCAACAATGGCTATTGGCTGGTATTGGCTTAATACATCTCTATTATGAACACCTAAGGTAATTCCAATACGGTCAATACCCGCCGCTTGCGCCATTTTCATATCATGACTAGCATCGCCAATCATAACAGCTTGTTCTGGTGCGATATTAAGCTCTGTTAATAAACTTAATAACATCTGAGGGTCAGGTTTAGAGAGCGCCTCATCAGCGCAGCGTGATGCATGAAAGAACTGTTCTGTTTGTGTTGCCGATAAAACACGTTGTAATCCTTGACGTCCTTTACCTGTAGCAACAGCTACTAGCCTGTTATTCTCATTCAGTACTTTTAATAACGGTAGCGCGTGTTCAAATAAAGGCGCAGGAGTTATATCACCTTCAACATATTGAAACTGGTATTGACCTACCAACGCCGTTATTTGGCTTGAAGAGGCACCTGGAAATAGGAGTTCAAGTGCTTTAGGTAAACTTAGGCCTATAATATCTTTAACCGACTTTGCGCTTGGTATTGTCAACTGACAATGTTCTGCTGCTGCCTGCATTGATGAAACAATACGCGCAATTGAGTCCATCAAGGTGCCATCCCAATCAAAAATAACTAACTTATACTTGGTCATATTAATTATTCTTTTACCAACTTGGACAACAATTTCTCTAAGCTCGCTTCAAGAGGTGCTTCAATTTTTAAACGCTGCTCTGTGCTTGGGTGAGTAAATTCAATACTAGCCGCATGCAAGAAAAGTCGTTTCAGACCTTTGCTTTTCATTTGCTCATCAAACTCTTCATGACCATATTTTGCATCCATGGCAATAGAATGACCATTAGTTTGACAGTGTACTCGTATTTGGTGAGTCCTGCCTGTGACAGGAAAAGCTCTGACTAAGGTTGCGCCACGATAACGTTCTAACACTCTAAAGCGTGTTTCAGACTCTTTACCTAACTGATTATCAACCACAACCACTCGCTCGCCTGATTTTAAATCATTTTTCTTTAAAGCATCAGTAACCCGAGTTAACTTAGTCGGCCAATGACCTTTCACTAACGCATGATAAAATTTTTGTACATTTTTATCACGGAACTGTTCATGTAAGTTACGTAAAGTAGAACGTTTTTTTGCAACCATCAGACAACCTGAGGTATCTCTATCTAAACGATGAACAAGCTCTAGCATTCTCGCTTCAGGTCTTAACGCTCGCAGAGCTTCAATTAATCCAAAGCTTAACCCGCTACCACCGTGTACCGCCATACCTGATGGTTTGTTAATAACAATTAATCGATCATCTTCAAAAAGAATCTGTTTTTCTAGATTCGCAACGATATGTAATCCCGTCGACACGGCATCTTTTTCTTCAGAAACTCTAATAGGAGCAATACGTACTTCATCATCGATAAGTAATTTATAAACAGGCTTGATACGCTTTTTATTAACTCTTATCTCGCCTTTACGCATTAAACGATAAAGATGACTTTTAGGAACACCTTTAAGTGTTCTTAATAGAAAATTATCAATACGCTGCCCTGCGTCCTCACTATCTATAGTAATGAAGCGCACTTTTGGCTTTTCAGGCTCAGGAGCAATTTTATCTTGAATGGGCTTTTCAGGCGTAATTTTTTTCTGTTGAGGCTTTTTTACAACTGAGTGATGTTTGGTCTTTAGTTTAATTTTAGGCACGTGATTGGCTTTTTGAGTCTTAGTTTCTTTCATGGCTGCAGTTTAACACACTTTATTTAGCGAATAATGCAATTAACTCCCTTTTTTGTTGGCTAAACACTAAGGATAGTGGGATAATAAAAGGGTTATTAGTTGATATTTAACGCTAACAGCGTATTAAGTAGCCATATGAAAGAATCATACAAGGCTAATCAACGTAACAAATTTAACCTTAGAAGCTTTAAAGAGAGACGTAAGAGGCAAACTGCGGCCACATCTATATGCGAAAATTCATTTTATTAACTGCACCTATGAAGCGTTAAAAAAATAGAAAAAAGACATATTGATAGTACGGCCTATTGCATTAATTGACACAGTAAACTATCACTTTTGATAATTTACCCGTTGTAGATTGTCAACGAAGCATAAACAGTTTTAACATTTTGATTTTAATTTGTTATTAGCCCAGCACCATAAAGCAATTATTATAAAATAATACCGGAGCAAATGCGCTGGTATTTTGCACAGCACACAGGCTGAGCACATAAAGAAATAAATTAGCATTGCCTATCTAAGCGAAAGGCGGTGATATAAAAAACAATCAGAATTTATAACAGCTTAACCTGGTTTTATGACAGGTTAACCGTGACAACCGTGAGGTTGACACCCTGCTGTTAGCAGAAAAACAGATTGCTTTGTGTCCTAAGCAAACGGTGTGTTGTGACTAAAAATGAGTCCGACAAACTATGAAACGTATGTTAATTAACGCTACCCAATCAGAAGAATTGCGCGTAGCACTAGTAGATGGCCAAAAACTTTACGATTTAGATATTGAAAGCCCAGGTCACGAACAAAAAAAATCAAACATCTATAAAGCTAAGATCACACGTATTGAGCCTTCTTTAGAAGCTGCTTTTGTTGATTATGGTGCTGACCGTCACGGTTTCTTACCTATGAAAGAAATCGCTCGTGAATACTTCCCTAAAGGCTACACCTTCCAAGGCCGCCCTAACATTAAAGAAGTATTACACGAAGGCCAAGAGGTTATCGTTCAGATAGATAAAGAAGAACGTGGCCAAAAAGGTGCTGCACTTACGACCTTTATAAGTCTTGCTGGTAGTTACTTAGTATTAATGCCGAACAATCCTCGTGCTGGTGGTATTTCACGTCGCATTGAAGGTGACGAACGTACTGAATTGAAAGCCTCTTTAAGTAAACTAGATTTACCTAAAGGCATGGGCTTAATTGTAAGAACTGCTGGTGTAGGCAAAGATTACGAAGAATTAAAATGGGATCTTAGTGTCCTTTTACACCACTGGCAAGCAATCAGTGATGCTGGAAAAAGCCGCCCTGCTCCTTTCTTAATTCATCAAGAAACCAACCTGATTTTGCGTGCTATTCGTGACTATTTACGTCGTGATATTGGTGAAGTATTAATTGATCGCCCTAAAACGTTTGAAAGTGTTAAAAAGCACATTGAAGTTGTTCGTCCTGACTTCTTAAATAAGATCAAACTTTATACCAGCGATGTGCCTTTATTTACCCATTACCAAATTGAAACTCAAATAGAAACGGCATTTCAACGTGAAGTACGTTTACCTTCTGGTGGTTCAATCGTTATTGACCCTACAGAAGCTATGACTTCTATTGATATTAACTCAGCCCGTGCTACTAAAGGTAGTGACATTGAAGAAACGGCTTTTAATACCAACTTAGAAGCTGCTGAAGAAATTGCTCGTCAACTTCGCTTACGTGACTTAGGTGGCTTAGTAGTCATTGATTTCATTGATATGACGCCTGTTCGTCATCAACGTGAAGTAGAAAATAGAATGCGTGATTCAGTTCACCAAGATAGAGCCCGCATCCAACTTGGTAAAATATCTCGCTTTGGTTTGTTAGAGATGTCTCGCCAACGTTTACGTCCTTCTATTGGTGAAACAAGCCAAGGAGTATGTCCTCGTTGTAATGGTACTGGTCATGTTCGCGGCGTTGAGTCATTAGCACTATCAATATTGCGTTTAATGGAAGAAGAAGCCATAAAAGACAATACTTTACACGTGCAAGCCCAAGTACCTGTACCAGTAGCAACCTATTTGTTAAATGAGAAACGTCGTTCAGTTATGCATGTTGAGAAACATCATAATGTAAGAGTTTTAATCATTCCAAATCCGCATATGGATACCCCGCAATACGAAGTTCTACGCGTAAAAAATGATGAAACTATCGTAGAAGCAAGCTATGAATTACCGGTAAAGAAAGCTGAACTTGAAGAAGCTAAAATGCCGAAATTTGATAAAGCTGCCGCTAAACGTGATGAACCTTTGATTCAAGGTATGAGTGCACCATCACGTGTTGTTAAACCTGAAGAGACTCCAGTTATAGCGGAAAAGACTGCAGTATCAAAACAAACAAAACCTAGTGGCTTCTTTGGTTGGTTAAAGAGTCTTTTTGTTGCTGAAGAAGTAGTTGAAGAGATCAAAGAAACAACTACTCAACAGGCTAAAAAACCACAAGAAAGACGAGGAAATCAACAGGCTAAACGTCGTAATAACCGTGGTAATAGTCGTAACCGCAACGATCGTAATGGCGAAAGTGCAAACAATCGTCCTGCTCACAAAGAGAATGAAACTAGAGATACTCGTTCTAACCGTGACGATGAGCAGAATAAGCCGAAGAGACAGCCTCGTAAAAACACCAATAACATTGATAAAGAAAAAGTTGTTAAAGAAGAGAAAAATACAGAGCGTCGTCAACGTCGTAATAATCGTAAGAAAATACGTGTAGCACCGACAGATAAGGTTATCAATAAAACTGAAGCATTAGTTGCTGTTGATACTACGGAGAATGAAAAAGTAAATGATCCAACTGTAGAGGCTGTAGTACATAACGATGATAAGCCACGCAATAGACGTTCTCCGAGACATCTAAGAGCTAATGGCCAACGTCGTCGTCGTAACAATGCTGAAAACAACTCTGAAGCAACACAAGAAGAGCAAGTATTAACTGCTGAAAATATGTCTGCTGACGAATCAGTAGAGGCACGTTATCCTGCAACAGCTACTCCGGTTATCGCTGAAGTTGTTGAGCAACCAAAAACAGTAATTACTCCAACAGAGCCGACTACAGTTCAGAAAGTTGAAGCTGTTGAAGTTGAAGCTACCCCTGTTGAAACTAAGGCTATTGAAACAGTTAGTGATGCCGTGTTAAATGATACTAAAGAGCTAAGTGAGACAGAAGTTGAAGAAGTATCAGCCGTCGAAGTTGTCGAACAAGTGACTGAAGTTCAGCAAGAGTTACCGTTAGAACAAGAAGAAAATATTGTTGTACCAACAGAGCTAACTGCTGAAGCTAAAGAAGTTGAAGTAACTACGGCTCCTGAAGTAGCAACGCCATCAACTGAAGCAGTTGCAAAAGAAGCAGTAAATGAAGTTGCTCCTGTTGTTGAAGACGTTAAAGCTACCGACAATACTGTTGAGACAGAAGAAGATAACGTTGAAACGGCTGTGAAAAAGCCGGCCAAGAAGAAAGTTGCTCCTGCAACCAAAAAAGCCGCGCCTAAAGATAAAAAGCTAGCAAGACAAGTAAAGAAAGCTAACCGTTTATCTGGTCATGCCAAGGCTCCAATGACGAAGACAGAAACAATCACTATTATTAGAGATATTCCGACCACCTTTATGGCGGATAGTGAACGACTAGTTCATCAATCTTCTGGTAGAACGGCTGTTGTTTCCGATGTTGTAAACCGCAGTAGTGCACAGGCAACTAAGCCATAAGTAAACGTTTACTGTAAACTTAAAAGCCAGTTATAAATATTATAACTGGCTTTTTTTTGTCTAAATATTACCAGATTCAATGATGGATATCGTCTGTAGCTGCAATAATTAACTTATGCTTACATTAAAGCTATTGCTTAAAAAATATAGACTTACGTTAATATTTTGCAATAGTACTTCAACACCACAAGCTGTTTTACCAAGCCCAAGGAAAGGTAATGCAATGCTTTAACTTGCCATTAACAAAATAGCTTGACTGTTGCCTTAGGCTAACGTTAAATGGAAGGTAGTAAAGGGTTCGGTGTTAATAAATAAGATAGGTCATTATCGTTATTTAATTGACAATAGCGAAGCTGATTTTAATAGAGAGTAATAATTATTATGAAAAAATGGTTTTTTTCAGACAATGGTAAAGTAACAGGTCCTTTAGGGTTAAAAGAATCAAACGAATTAATTTCAAATAATCCTGACTTATATGCTTGGCATCCTTCTTATACTCATTGGGTTCCTGTTAGCTGCATTAATGAATTTGAGGTATCAATATCCCCTCCTCCTCCTCCGATAGAGATCCCAAAAGGGTTAATTGATAGTTTGAACGGAGAAGAAAAAGAATTATTAACAACACTGGATCGTATTGATAAGACAATTAAAATCACTTCAGACTCTTTATATGAAATAGATGCCGAGTTAGATAATTACGGCCAAATTGCACATAATTTAACGGAAGAAGTTAAAGCGGTAGTTAAAACAATTGAAGAGCAGTATGCTGCTTTACAGAAAAATCTAGCTAACGTAATTAAAACTGATTATTAATATCTACTCGTTAGTTTCTTACCCAGAAACTAGTGCATCATGATAATTATAAAAACTAAAGTTAACAGATAAGAGTATTTACGATGAAAAAATGGTTTTTTTCAAATAATGGCGAAGTAACTGCACCATTAAACTTAGATGAAGCAAAAGAGTATTTAGCCAGCAATCCAAATGTTTATGGTTGGCATCCTTCGTTTACTCAGTGGAAGCCAGTCAACTGTATTAGTGAATTTACCGACGTTCTGCCAGCTACCGTCCAGGCTCCTCTTATTCCTAGAGAAATATCAGATAAATTTTCAGCTAAAAAACAACGTTTGACAACAAAGTTAGCTTCAATTGACGATAGCATTAACCATAGTCAGTCTTCGTTGGTAAAGTTTGAAAAGCAAATCGAAAACTATAAAACCTTGACTCAAAACTTAAATGACAATGTTAAAGATGCTATTGATAATATTGAGAAAAAGCATAGAAGCCTAAACCGTAAGCTATCTCAAGTTAAGGATGCTGTTCATATTGCAGAAAAAGAAATGACAGTCGTTGTCGACGATTTTGATCGAAGAATGAGCTCAAATGACATATTCATGCCTTCTTGTAAACCAAGTGCATTAGCAACGCAAGAAAGCACTACTGAAAGTGATGAAGCTCAAATTAGTAAAGCAAAACGAGCTCAAGAAAAACTAGCAACACCACATAAACGTGTTGAGATAGAAAAAGTACCAGCAGAAAAACCTGTTGAGAGTGAAAAAATTGTTGCTAAACAAGATAAAAAAGTAACGCCACCTGACGTTGATATACAATACGGTAATCGAATGACAGTTGATGTTGACCTTGGAAACAGAATGGCAGCTGAAAGCATCAATAGTATGAAAAATATGATGAAATCTGTCTTTAGAGGTGACACTAAAGTAGAAAAAGCAAAGAAGCCTGAAAAAGTGGAAGTCAAACCAGTCGAAGTTAAAAAAAGCAACGACCAACCATTATCCATGGCTGAACGTTTAAAAATGGCTCAAAATAACCACTAAAAAGTTACTACTATCTTTATAGATAGTGTTTAAATTGACCCGTCCTAGCATGGGTTGACAGTAATTTGATTAAAACGCCTGATGTACTTC
>CAJXRC010000145.1 GCA_913058405.1 uncultured Colwellia sp.
CCCTTCTAGAGTTCAAATCTCTATCTCACCGCCACATTAAGAAAAACCGCTAATTGAAAGATTAGCGGTTTTTTGCTTTCTGGCGTTTAAAAACAAGAAGTGCAGGGGTTGTAGCGTTAAATCTTCGTGTGGAGTTCAAACCTTTATCTTACCGCCACATTAAAAGAAACCCGTTAGTCGAAAGATTAGCGGTTTTTTTGCTTTCTAGCGTTTAAAAATATCAAGCTCAGGGTTTGTAGCGCAATACCTGTTTGTTCCTTGGCAAGCCTAAGTCAGTTGGTTAAATTCATTAGGCTAACTCATTTTTATTTTGTATTTAGTCGTTGAATTTATTTGAGCTCATTGGCTTTTCGGTATTTACCTTGATAGTCAAAAAGTCTTTCTTTAATACGCCAGTAGTACTTTTGTTTTCTGGCAATGACAAAATCCGGGCACGGTAATATGTTAGCCAATTTTAATGCTTGTTCAATATTAGTTACTTCAAACGACTCAGTAGAGCCCAGTTGAACACTGATTTTAGCGCTAAGGCGTTTAGAAAATATATCGTTAAATGCTTTAACCTGATTTAGCTTAGCAAAGTCAAAAGATTCATTGAGTTCAGTGCCTTCCTCATCATGGTAAGTGATTTTTAACTTATCAGCTCCCTTACTATTGATCTCAGTTAAATTAAGACCTGCGCAGCGAATAATTTTTGAATCTTTAAGTTGCAGTGCCTTTTTTAACATATCATCGGGGTCAACCAAGACCTCAAGGCACTGCAAACAGGTACGAGCAGCTATATCATTTTCACCACCACAATGTGGGCATTCTTTAAAGACAAAGCGATAATCACATTGGCTCTCGCTTTCTATTAGGTATGCTTGCTCTTCATTTTGAACATTGACTAGGCCTTGGCATCGTCGGCCGTAGTGTTCCACTAAATAACCATCATCATCACAAATGCCCCAAAATATATTGGGAAATCCACAACTTGGACAAACAACTTGAACCGGCTGACTTTTACTATTCGGCTTTTTCTCACCGACTTCGGGATGATAGAGGTCAAAATCATTGCCTGTATAGTCAATTACTAAACAATCTTTTTTGTTTTCACTCAAACGAAGACCACGGCCAATGATTTGCTGATAGAGACTAACCGATTGTGTTGGACGTAATATCGCAATCATATCGACATGGGGGGCGTCAAAGCCAGTAGTTAATACTGAAACATTAACCAAGTATTTAATTTCTTTACGTTTGAATGCCTTAATTAACTTGTCGCGTTCAGTGTTGTCGGTAGCCCCGGTAATTAACGCACTCAATTTGGTGGGTAAATAACTAAAGACTTCCTTTGCATGCTCAACTGTAGCGGCAAATACCATAATCCCTTGGCGTTTATGGCCTAACTCTATGACCTGTTCAATAATGCCTTGAGTCACCCGGGGATTCTTGTTTAGTAGATGATTCATATCCGTAGGACTATATTCGCCAGAGGCGTTTGTTCGCAGGCTACTAAAATCATAGTGCTCTATAGTGGCATCAACTAAATTGGGTTCAGTTAAATACTGGCGTTTAATTAAGTAACGTAGCGGTAGTTCATAAATACAGTGCTCAAAAGGCCGCTTTTCTTCACTTCGCATGAAACCATGATAATGCTTTTTATAAATCCAGCCCATGCCTAAACGATAAGGCGTTGCGGTTAAACCTAGTAATTTTACTTCGGGATTAACTTGCATCAATTTTTCAATGATTTGTTGATACTGATTACTATTGGACGGCTTGCTTGCGCTTTCTTGTAATTGCTCTTTATTTTCGTCTTTAGAGTCGTCTTTAGAGTCGTCTTGAGAACCGTTTTGGGATTCGTCTTTAGCCCGCTCAGCGTTGGCCAAATTAACTCTATGACATTCGTCAATAATAATTAAGGAGTAGGGCTCATTAAAATCATCTAGATTTCGGGCTGCCGATTGTATGCTGGCGAACGTGACTTGGTGCTGAGTTTCTTTCAGTTTTAATCCCGCAGAATAAATACCGGCAGTAATACCATAGGTTTCGTATTTTTGATGATTTTGCTCGACTAATTCTTTCACATGGGTGAGTACCAGTATTTTTCGCCTTGCCAAGCGAGCAAGCTCGGCAATTACCAGACTTTTACCTGAGCCAGTAGGTAAAACAATCACCGCAGATTCGTTGGTTTTTCGAAAGTGTTTGAGCACCGCAGAAACGGCTTCTTGTTGATAATCTCTAAGTTGAAAAACTGCCACGCAGAATTGCTGCCTTATAGGGAACGGAAAGCAGCCATAATAGCAAAATAGCGGATAAGTCCAAAATTTAAAGCTAACTTTAAGCCTTCATTAGTTTGCGCAGGCTAACCTAGAGATAATAGTTTAAAAGAGAACTTAGATTCAAATAATATGCTGCGAACAACTAGGAAAATAACTGAGTCAATTGAGCCTTAATAAGTTTTTTATACAAAAAAATAATAAAAAGTAGTAATGATAGGCAGTTACACAATCTTTTTACAGTCTGCTCTCAATAATTATGAAGTTCTTCATAAAAATTAAACAGGCTATTTATCTGTTTTATTCTTACCTAGTGACCATGAGTTTACTCTAGTGGTAATTTTATTGAATAAAACCAGTGCCCATAGTCGTCCCATTCTGTCCGCCACATTTATAGAATCCACTAATCGAAAGATTAGCGGATTTTTACTTTCTAGTATTAAATAAAATAAGTTTTGAGAAGGAAATTATGACTATATTTTTGTCTCAGAGGACAATTGATGCCTGTCCTTATTTTCTCTTTGATCTTGTTCTATTTGTTCTTGTAGAATGTGCTTTTTTAACTGGTTTCTTTTTCTTGTCTTGTATAGGCGCTTTTGAAAACTCTTTATGGAAAGGCTGTTCTGTAACAACAGGAATGACTTGCCCTATGCTATTTTCAATATTCGTTAACTGCCTTACGTCATTTTCTACAGCAAATGAAATGGCCATGCCACTTTTACCCGCACGAGCAGTTCGTCCTATACGGTGTATGTAGTTTCTTGGATCTTCAGGAAAGTTATAGTTAATAACTAACGTAATATTATCAACATCAATGCCACGAGCAGCAACATCAGTTGCAACTAATACCCTTAAAGTAGACTCTTTAAAGTTTTGTAATGCTTCCTCTCTAACTGCTTGTGTTTTACCACTGTGAAGACTAGCAGCTGTTATTGATGCTTTTTCTAGTGCTTTAACAATGATGTCAGCGCCATACTTTGTTTTACAAAAGATGAGCACTTTTTCATAGACAGGTTTCGTCAGAATATTAAACAGCAAAGGTACTTTATTGGATTTATCAAGGTGGTATACGCTTTGATTAACCAAGTCGATCGTAACGGTTTCAGCTGTAATTTGAATTTTTGTTGGATCCGTTAAGATGGCTTCTGCAAGTATCTCTATTTCAGCAGGCATAGTCGCTGAAAATAAGAGTGTTTGTCGCTTCTTTGGCAGTTTAGATATGATGCTTTGAACATCGTTAAAGAACCCCATATCAAGCATTGTATCTGCTTCATCTAATACAAAGACTTCTAACGCTTTAAAATTTATATCACCAGTTTCAATTAAATCCAATAACCGGCCAGGGGTGGCCACTAAAATATCAAGTCCAAGTGCGATAGAGTCAACTTGAGCTTGTCTTCCTACACCACCATAAACAACCTTAGTTTTAAGCTCTAATCCGTTAGAGTAGTCATCTATGTTTTGCATTATTTGCGAGGCAAGCTCTCGTGTTGGCGTTAGTATGAGCGAACGAGTACTCTTCGCTTTGATATCAATTTTATTTCGCCCAAAATTATTGATAATAGGCAATGAAAAGGCCGCAGTTTTTCCTGTTCCTGTTTGCGCTATACCCAGAAGATCTTTTCCATTAATAAGCACGGGGATACATTCTTTTTGGATCGGTGTGGGCTGTGTATAGCCTTTAAGACTGACGCGGTCAATAATTGACTCTAAAAGTGAAAATGCTTTAAATTCTGACATGCTGGCTCGGGGTTCTTTAATCAATAGCTAACTATTCTAACAGAATGCTTTGATATCTTTAAGATGTATTCAATATGGCTATTTCTGACGAGATTAATCAGTAGACATTCTTAAGTTATCCATTCGACTGTTTAGTGTATAGCCTTTAGTTTGATATAAGAGCTACTTTTATGGAAATTTTATTGAATAAAACCAGTGCCCATCCTCGTCACATCCTGCACGCCACAATAAGAAAAACCGCCAACCCTAAGGTTTTTGCCTTCCACCGTTGTATGAAGAGTTCAAATCTTCAGCTAATTATCACACGGTAAAGCCTTATTTTAACCCGTTGTGTTTTATTTGTTTTGAATTTGGTTGTTTTTTTAGCAAACAAACCTAAATAGTGAAATAGTGCTTTACAACTTATTAGAGAGACTTTAATATTCGCCTCGTTCTCAAGCAAGCACTGTTTTACAAGCTTATTTGTTAACTTCAGGTGAGATGGCTGAGTGGTCGAAAGCACCGGTCTTGAAAACCGGCAAGGGTTTGTAGCCCTTCTAGAGTTCAAATCTCTATCTCACCGCCACATTAAGAAAAGCCGCTAATCGAAAGATTAGCGGCTTTTTGTTTTGTAATTCACATATTTATTTAACATTCAGTTAAAAGTATTTAGCTGAAAAATAAAATAGTTATCATTAAATTATCTAATTAATTACCATCATTTTTCAATTGTTTGCTGAAACCGCCGCTGTTACTTTGTTAGTTATCCAGGCGCATGGGGGAATCCATTAAGAAATAATTACAACAATACAATTAATAGGATTATGAGTTTCACTGATTATGTTAATAACGTATTTGTATTATGGTTGAGTCTAGTTGGCTGTAATTTTATAGTTCATAACTCGATCAGGGGCACAAAACGCCTTAAAAGTTTGCTCCCTTTATTCCCGTAAAATGCTAATAATTTAGAAGTTTGCAAAGGGTAGAAGTTGTCATTTTAATCCAATTAACATATTTTTTTACAACCTTTACGGCTAATTTCTGTAAATGACTAACACTATAGCCTTTTCCCATATTTACCCTATAAGTTTAGTGGGTTATAAAAATAAGTTATTAAGAAAAACACAGCTTATTGTTAAATATCACACAGTTTTTTATTAAATATTATACAAGTTTGTTAAAAAAATGTAGCCAAGCTATAAATTTGGGTGTATTGTTTTTGAGTGTCATTTGACAGCGCTGTCAATTAAGAAAAAGACAGCGCTGTCTTTTTGGGCAGCAGGTTAAGCCAATGATTTATAGAGTTTATAAAAATGGATTTTGGCAACTAACATCGTTAAATGACCTTGTTAGGGAAGGCTGTAGTATTGGCGAAGGTATAAAATTATAAAAATAAATAACCCTAATAAAAGCCAGCTAACTGGCCACCACACAGAGGTAAGTATGAAAAGATTATTAACAGCATGCGCAGTAACAGCCGCTTTAGCTTCTTCGCAAGTATCAGCAGCACCAGGAAAACCAACCCTTACAGAACAATATTCCAACTATAACGGTAAAGGCTTTGTTACAGTTTCTGGCGAAGCTGGAGCATATAAATCACTGGTTACACGTGTTGATGTTGTTGAATTACCTGTTACTTGGTCTCCAGCGTGGAGTGGTGATGATGCGACATCATGGCAAGTACTTGTCAATGGTGAAGTTGCCGTTTCAGGTACTGGTGCTGGCGGTAGTGCGATTGTGCCAATTACGAGCGGTGGTCTAAAAGAGATCGTGGTGCGTTTATGTAATGATGATGGTTGTATTGATAGTGCCGCGGATAAAGCTATTGTTTCAGATACTGATGGTTCGCATTTAATGCCGCTTGGCGAACAAGTTGATTCTGCAAATACTAACTATGCGCAATCTAAAGACCAAATCGTGGGTACTTACTTTGTTGAGTGGGGTATCTATGGTCGTAAATACTTTGTTGAAAACGTACCTGCAAATAATCTAACACACATTATATACGGCTTTATCCCAATGTGTGGTGAAAACAAATCACTTAAAGACGGTAATGCGTCTGGTTGGAGTGTGCTTCAAGCTGATTGTGCTCAAAGTGAAGACTACGAATTAGTTATTCATGATATGGGGGCAGCTTTTTGGCGTCAAAATGGCGCTGTTAAAGCAATGAAAATTGATGGGACTGCTGTAGGTTATGGCGAAGTTGGTATGGGTAATTTTGGTCATTTAATGGCGCTTAAGCAAGGTAATCCACACCTTAAAATCGTGCCATCCATTGGTGGTTGGACACTTTCAGACCCGTTTTACGGTTTTACAGATAAAGCAAATCGCGATACGTTTGTAGCTTCTTCTAAAGAATTCTTAAAAACGTGGAAATTCTTTGATGGTATCGATATTGACTGGGAATTCCCTGGTGGTGGTGGCGCACAAGCGTCATTAGGTGACCCAATTAATGATGGACCAGCTTATGTCGCTTTAATGAAAGAGCTTCGTGCAATGCTAGACGAACTTTCTGCAGAAACTGGCCGTGAATACGAACTAACCTCTGCTATTGGCGTGGGTTGGGATAAAATTCAAGATGTTGATTATGCCGCAGCGGCAGAGTATATGGATAACATCTTCATGATGTCATATGACTTTTACGGTGCATGGGGCAGTGAAACTGGCCATCAAACAGGTCTTTACTGTGGCGCACATATCTCTGCTGATAAATGTGCTGGTACAGGTGAGTTTGGTCCAACAACGGTTACTGATAAAACGAAAGCAGGAAACTTAGGGCGCGACTCTTATGCGCCTGCAGGTATGCCAGAGTATACAACCGCGAATGCAACACGCTTATTGTTAGAGCAAGGTGTTCCAGCTCATAAGTTAGTTGTTGGTGCAGCAATGTACGGACGTGGTTGGACGGATGTTCAAATGGTTAATGGCAGCCCAATAGGCGCTGTAGGTAATCACGTAGACAGCTCAGAGAATAACCCGTTAGTTGCTGAGGGGGGCGAAGGAACTTCAGTTGATGAAGCAGCATGGGCATGGGAAGCAGGTATCATGGATTACCGTGGTGCGTTGAAATTCATGGCAGCAAATTCAAATGCTAAGTATGTTTGGGATAACCAAGCCGAAGCATCATTTATTTGGGATGAAGTAAGCAGCACCTTAATTACATTAGATACGCCACGTTCAATTGAAGCTAAAGGCGTGTTCTTGCAAGCACAAGGGTTAGGTGGAATATTCTCATGGGAAATTGATGGTGATGGTGGTACTGCTGCAGAGCGTACACTCAATGCGATGAATAAAGCGGTAGGTAATGCTGAAGGGATTACCGATTGGGGAGTAACGCCAACTCCTACTCCTACTCCTACTCCGACGCCTACTCCTACTCCTACTCCGACGCCTACTCCTACTCCTACTCCGACGCCGACGCCGACGCCAACTCCGACGCCAACTCCTACTCCAACTGAAACGCCATGGGCTGGTGGTCAAACATCAGTCAGTAATGGTGATGTTGTCTCTTATGGTGGTGCGTGTTTTGAAGCGAAAAATAGCCCAGGTGTGTGGGAAGCTCCAACATCTGCTTCTACTTGGTTCTGGACTGAAGTACCGTGTTCTGGTGTAACACCGACGCCAACTCCGACACCGACACCGACACCAACGCCAACACCAACACCGACGCCAACACCTACGCCAACAGAGACAGAATATGTAGCGGGTACTACTTATGTTACAGGTGAGATTGTTAGCAATGTTGGACATATGTACCAATGTGATATAGCCGGTTGGTGTTCATCAGCTTCTGCTTATCATTACGCGCCTGGAACAGGTAGTGCTTGGACAAGTGCTTGGACACTAATAGAGTAAGCAATATAATGCTCACCACAATTGATTCGACACCGATAATATCGTTGTCGAATCAATAAGCGTTATATAATATGGGGTAGGGAAGGTTGTACTTTTTCAACAATAATCCCTTAAAAGGCCTATTCGAAAGAGTAGGTCTTTTTTATTCTTAGTTGTAAAAGTGAAATACAGGCGAAAGCCAGTAGGTATAGTGATGTACGCGCTCTAAAGGAAATGACAATAAAGGTTGAAGATATTGGGGTTATTTTTGCTTTAAATCAAATGCTTATCGTTTTTAATTGTGTTGAGGGGCTTTGTAATTAATGAGGAATTAACGAGGGGTAATGAGTAGTTAATCACATTACGGATCAGGCGTTTCTTTCATCGCTGTAAAAAATAAAGCGGCTGAAGCATAGATAAAGAATATCAATAATTACTTACCTACCTATTGAAACAGCCGTTGCTTAACCTTGTTGCTGGGTTTTCTTCGTTGTGTCTTCAGGTAAATCAGAACGAGGATCATCAAGCATCAACACTAATTTATCACAAAGGCTTTTTTTACCTATTTGATCCAACTTACTGTGTTGAAGGTTAGTTTGCTGTTTAGCATGGGCTAAGCTTTGTGTTTTAAACTTACTATAATTTTCTTTAAACCCTTCATTCTCATCTGCAGCCTGTTCTAGTAATAGCCAATAGATTTGCCAGCGATTAGCATTACGTTTTTGCCAAGTTTTGAGACTATGTTCTAGTTCTTTTTTATCAACAAAGCTATATGTCATGCATTGGTTAAAATAACTTTCCCACATATCTTTAGCTGTATTCGCCTGTAAAGGAATTGCCAGTGGATTTACATTGGGTTGGCTATTTTTTGCCGCAATAGTGCTTATTGGTGAAACGGTGATGAGTACGAATAAACTTGATGTAATAATTTTTTTTAACTTCATAAAATACCTTTGACTAACACGACAAAAAGCGTAATTCCTTAAATCAAAAAAGGTTCGACGTGATTAATTGCTTTTGGCAAAAAAACAATACCATTGATCAAACATTTTAAGTGCCATAATTATAACCTATTGGGTAAGTATTAACGGGTCTTTTTTGGGGGAATCGTAGTTTATTTTTAGTTGTGATATGGCAAAGTATCAAACGATTATTGTAAACAATTACTTTGGCGTTACTATGGAATTAAATCTAGTGTTTTGTTTTTAATAACCAATTGATTTTTGAGTGTTTTATATGTTTTTATTGATTTGCTATTTGACCTTGATAATACTGGTATGTTGGTGTGTTAATTGGCAAAATAAGAGGACGAAAACAATTATAATAATGTAAGTTCAGGAGTCATAACGATGAAAAATACCTTTGACAAAGGATGGCAGGATTGGATAGAAATCAACATTAATCGCAACTGCGATATTATAGGTATGCATTACATTTTATTAGAAAACGATTTCTGTCCAATATTAATAAAAAATCGATTAAACCTAACTGATCAAGACATAAAAAAATCGAACAAAACACCTCGTGAAAGTTCAGAAAATGACAAAGTACAATCGAAATTATTACAACAAACAACGGAAATAATCGCGGCTGAAGATCGTGTTTTTTTGCCAAACGCGGAAAAAATTGACACTGATGAGAAATTAGAATTATTCAAGATAGACAACTTCCTTAATCCTCAAGAATGTATTGAACTCGTATCGATTATTCGAGATAACCTAAGAGAATCAACCACGACCAATGAGTCGGGTAACTATAAAAATTACCGCACGAGTAAAACCTGTGATTTAAGTTTAATTAACCATGGGCTTGTGAACGACATTGATCGACGTATATGTAATGCACTTGGTTTTGACTCCAGTTATTCTGAGGGTATCCAAGCACAATGGTATGATGAGAACGAAGAGTTTAAACCTCACACTGATTATTTTGAACCCAATAGTAAAGAGTTTGAAGACCATGCCCGAGTTAGAGGGCAACGTACCTGGACTTTTATGCTGTTTCTCAATAATACGCTTGAAGGTGGTGCTACTAAATTTACCCGTATTGATAAAGTCTATTCACCTAAACGAGGTACGGCTTTAATATGGAACAGCCTAACTCCTCAAGGTAAAGAAAATATTGAAAGTATGCATTGGGGCATGCCTGTTGAAAACGGCTTTAAAGTTATTATTACTAAATGGTTTCGTCTTAAAGGTAAGGGCAAAC
Organism: uncultured Colwellia sp.; assembly: GCA_913058405.1. GTDB lineage: Bacteria > Pseudomonadota > Gammaproteobacteria > Enterobacterales > Alteromonadaceae > Colwellia. The sequence goes on from CAJXRC010000145.1 coordinate 10,020, forward strand.
GTTTTACCAAAGAGCCTAATGAATATATACCGGCATATACAGAGGAAGGCTTCCTAAAAGCTAGGTTACCAGAGGCTTTATATAAAAAGATTTATGACTTTTATCAAGCAAATGAAAATATGGCGGTAAATGAACATGTCGAAGGGTTTATTCTCAGTAAAGAAAAGCAGGTGCCTAGCGAACTGATTCACCTTAATGAAGAATTAAAGAAAGAGATTCATCAAGTGTTGCTGCCTTTAGTAGAAGCATGGATTGGTCATTATCTTAAACCAAGTTATGTGTTTGGCATACGCAGGTATAGAAATGGTGCGGTTTTAAAAGAGCATCGTGACCGTGGTAAAACACACGTTGCTAGTGTAATTATTAACATTGAGCAACGGGTTAGACAGCCTTGGCCGTTAGTCATTGAAGATCATAACTACCGTAAACATCAGCTTATACTCAGCCCCGGAGATATGGTTTTTTATGAAGGTGCAAAGCTTACTCATGGTCGACCTATCGCTTTTGATGGCGATGAGTTTTGTAATGTGTTTGTCCATTACCAACTGACATAGCTTCTTTAAACAAGTTAAGCATCCACGGTAAACATATACCTTATATATGCAAGGGTAATTACATTATGTAATTGCCCTTTTTTTATTGTGGTGAACTTGATTATTAGTGTATTTATGACAATAAAAAATGCCTGTCAGTACCATACCGACAGGCATTTTTCAGGGATAAAAACTATCCCTGTAATTTTCTATTATTTAACCTGAACTCTGGATAATGAGTGCTTGATATTTAAGTAAAAACAAAAACTCAGGTTATGTACATTACTGTGGATTGAGTCTTAACTTTTGAAGTACTAGTTTAAAGTTAGCACGTCGCTCTTCAATGGCATGAACTTCACCACTCACAGGACAATGATCATCTGGACAGCCACGGTTGACGATACCAGATACAGCATCAACAAATGCTGTACCTACCATGCCACCATCAACATATTTTTTAAGTTCCGCATGGTAGTTCCAATCGGCGTATGGGCCACCCACATTATCGTAAGCTTGAACAGAACTCACCCAAAAGAATAAACCAGCAATCCACTTAATTTCTTTATGCTCTTCAGAGCTACAAATCAAGCCAGGATTTGAACATAAATCTAAATCAGCGTATAGCGGGCTATCAGGAGCAGCTTCAACAGTAGTACCATCTATCGTTGTACCAATGGTATCTGGGTCAACATGAGAACGACCGACAAAATGGTTCAGTGTACCGAAGTTCTGACGACCAGTGGTTTGAATTACACCACGTCCCCACCAGCCACAACCTTGAACACTTTCATCGCTACCATCCCAAATAAAGTTACCTGCTTTTTGACCAACATACTGCTTACATTCTTCACGTTCAAACACTTGCTTAGAGGTATCAATAGCAGTAGGCACCGTATTACAGTGGCCTGCGTTAGTCCAACGACCAACTTTACCATTAACTAAAAGACCTTGCTCTGCAAGTACTGAGTCTGGCGCTGCAAAGATTGGCGCTGGCGCACCGTACCATTTAGCGTGAGTATTAGCTGTCTGTTCCATTTTATCATCGCGAGGACAAGAGTAGGCATGGTCTTTACCTGATACAGGATGAGTACCGTAATCTGCATATTTCTGGCCTAATTGTCCACAACTTGCTGTCATAGGGTAATCTACTTTTGCACCGTATTTAACTTCAGACCAATTATTCTCATCACACGCATCGAAACGTATCGTTTCTTGCATACTTTGTGAAAGGAATGCGGCAATAGCTACTTTTGCATACATCGCATTAGTCGCATCATCCGCTGTGCTATCAACTAACCAGAATTTATCACCCGCTACACCAACATTGTGCATCGAGTTTAAACCCGTTAAGAAGTCAGCCCATTTATAGATAGTTGACGGTACCCAAGATGAAGTCGGTGTTTCGTAAAGGAAGACCTGATTATCCATTACTGACTCAATACCCGATAAATCACTATTTAACGAAGCAATACTTGTCAAAGGATTAACACCTGTCTCTTATACACATCTCCGAGCCCACGAGACCGTACTAGATCTCG
>CAJXRC010000146.1 GCA_913058405.1 uncultured Colwellia sp.
TACGAGATCTAGTACGGTCTCGTGGGCTCGGAGATGTGTATAAGAGACAGAGATTGAGACCATAGCCGAGAGACTTATAACTATCTAAAGGACCATTCAATAGATAATTTTGCGCATCAGTTTTAGTACGCACATTTTTATCTGCAATGTAGCGAATAAAAGATTCTTCATTTAACAATCGAATAATAAATTTAGCGTCTTCAAGGTGAAGATGCCTGATTATCAACCTGTCTGTTTCACAAACTACTTTCATTAATATTCTCCACCATTGATAAACACCTTACGTTCTGGTTAATGAGAAAATAATTGTTTGCCCAAATGTTAAGTAACAGAACAGCAAACTGTATTTCACTCTTTTTAACGGAATATTTTTACTAAAAAATATTTTTATCTACCATGCAATTAGTCAACAATGCGATTTTATCCATCAGTATGCTTTTTGATGTGAACTTTTCAGGGGAATCGAGCTTAAACATTTTAATACAAAAAGGCTTTTGATAATTCAAACTATATTGGCAATCTTCAATGAACTGTTTATTAGGCAATTGTGTGCAGGTTTCATAAAGTATTGGTAACACAGCATCAATCGTTTCTTGCCGAGTGACGGATTCGGTTTGTATTCTATCTATTATGGGAATACCAGAGCTCACAACTGCATTTGCATCGTAATATTGGTAACCAAAAAATAAAACAAAGGCAAAAATAATATACTTCATCTAACATATCCTTATGAGTGATTAGCGTCGTGTTAATGGGCAAGATTTAGATGACAACAATGGGTAGCCAAACATAGCAAACCGTTACCTGCCCTAGTTTACTTTTTTGTTATGTTTAAAATTGGTAACCAATCTGTAACATAGCACCCGTAAGTCTGCCATAATCACCATTGCCTGAAAGGACAGTAAGACCTAAATTAAGGCCAGAATTACCTATGCCGTTAAAAAAATAATGATAACCTAAGCCGGCGCCATAAACAGCTTGATAACCATCATAATCGAGCTCACTCCCAATGACTCCAATATATATACTTGCTCCATGATTTGGGGTTTGAAAATCAAAAAGATCCGTTTTTACCCAGCCGATACCCATTCCACATGTTGCTTCCTGAGAAGTATAACTAACACAACCAGCAGAAATATATTTTAAATCAACCTTAGATTGAATTCCTGCATTGATACCGACACCACTGTAAAGGCTGCCAACACCTAATCCAAAGGTAAAATCATCGTTTGCTAATGTTTGGGGTGATGTAATTAGAGTTAGAGATAATAGAAATGATTTTGTGCTAGTTTTCAAAAGTGATCCTTACTTTTTAGGTTTGATCGTACCCCCTGCTAGGGGCTGATAATAGATTGCTAAAATACTGCTAAAAATATACAGTCAGCTGTTTTTAGCCCTGCTTTATTGTTTTGTTTTAACGATTCCCTTTTTAATAAGGAGGAAATACCCTACTTCAGCCGCCGCAACCACTGGAAGCATAACTTTCAACCAATAACCAGAAGAACCGTAAAATATTATTAATAAAGGTACGATGATCGCTAGTATGATAAAAACAGCTATGCCGCCACTTTTTTTATCTATATGTATTGCTTCTTTACAGTTTGAACATTTTACTTTAAAAGGATTAACTGTATTTAAAACAGACATAAAAGATATGGCTGCATCACATTGACTACATTTACTCATTTTTACACTCTTTTGTTATATTAAAAAAATCCTTCGCATCACTAAAATATACAATCCATGCTGCAAAGACTGGAAAAAGTAAATCATTAATTATTTCAGTGATATCTAGCTCATTTTCAGAGCTTTCTACTGTTAAAATTACATAGTCTGCTATTGAAAAAAATATACTAATAAAGACTAAGAAGAAGAATATATGAAGCCATTTTTTGTTTTTATTAATTATTTGATACATACAGACTAATTGCGTTAAAAATATCACTCCCCATAGAGCTAAAGTAAAAATATTAGCCGTTGATATTGAAGGAAAAGATATAAATAGTATCGGTATCAACAACGGAATAATTGTATATATAATAAAGCAAATAATTACCGTGCTTATAATCGCTAATTTATTCAAACTTGCTCCATATTTCTTGTTATCTTTTATTTAACTCATGAGACAAAGCATCGTCCATTGTGGCGTTTTGAGGTAATCGTTTTTCGAGTATCTCGACTAGTTCACTATATTTTGGTGAGCTGCCTAGTTGCGGTAACATGATTGTGAAAAAAACTAACGGGATTGCCAAATACGCAAACTCATCACCTGATAATGAGCCAAAAAGCATTGCCAGTAGAGCACCAATTAATATGGCGAATAGCACAGGTTGTATAAGTTTACTTTTATTTTTTGATTTAATAGCAGCTTTAATCACTGCAACTTCTTGTCTGGTCATATCCATTGCCAAACCCCCCTAAAACTTAACACTTTGTTAACAAAATAGTTGTAGTTTGCTAGGATAAGCTATGAAGAAGCAAAAGCCAACCGTCTTTTCTCCTTGTTTAACAGCTTGTTAAATTTTTTCTTTCAACTTTGTCATAGAACTATAAAGTACAGTATCTGTTTCTGATCTCAGATGTTCAGGCATACGATCAATAATAACTTGTGGAGTAATTCCATAGCCTACAAATTCTCTCCCATCTGGATATGTATCTCTTTTAGTACAAATTCTGAAAGACCCGCCCCCAGGTAAATCAAAGAAAATGGGCTGTCCTGTACTGCCATATGTTTTTTCACCCAGGGTAGTAAAGTGTTTTAGCTTATCTGCATAGATTAAAAAATCCTCTGCTGCTGAGGCGGTATGCCTCCCAATCAACACGTAGGTAGGAACAATATGACTATTTTCTTTTGCTTTGAGAGATTCCATATCTCCTGACTCCCACGCATTATTTTGGGCATAAATTTTATATTTTTCACTATAGTTCCCCCATGCTTTAAACGCAGCAATATGTTTTCTGGTTTTCCAAATAGAGCCCGCTAAATCTTTATTAGTAAAATGGGACAATATTTCAGCTGCAATATTTGAATTACCGCCACCATTGAACCTTAGATCAATAATGAGTCCTTTAGATTTTTTAACTTCATCATAAATATCATTGAAGTCTTGCAGGATTTTTTTATCATGAAACCCATTAAGCGCTATGTAAGCTATCTTATGATCCAACCACTTAAACTCAATCAACTCTCCATTGGATTGAGGTAACTTTAACGACACTTTATCTATTTTTTGAAATCGAGAATTTCTAGTAAGAGTTAAGTCTTTGAGCTCTCCTATAGGAGTCTCTATTGTAAAATTAACTTTGCTATCAGGTGCTCCAGATAATGCATTTCTTACACCGTCGTTCCACAAAATATGCTCGGTTGAACTAGCAATATATGGCATGACATTAGTTTTTAAATGTGTTTCTAAATCGACACCTTCAACCGAAGTAATGATAGAGCCCAAGGGAATTTCAGCTTGAAGTTCCCTTTTTACTTTTGTCACCACAGCTTGCTGATTAGCCTCACTTAAACTTAAGGCTGGCCAGTCTACATACTTAGAAGAAAGTCCTTTTGGCAGGTAAATATTAGTATGTCCGTCGTGCAATAAGGCATTGAACTTCATTAGCTCACGATAATACTCATAGGTTGTTTCAGTAGCTAAAACCTTGGGAATATATTCTCTATATGCGCTATCAAAATCTAAGTCAGGTACTTGATCAAAATACGCAAAGTTATAACTCGCTTCTTTCCAAAATAATGACAAACCATATAGTTTATCTTCGTTTGATAAATTATATGGTGGATTTCCAATTTCTTCGGCAGAAACAGAAATAGATACAATTAACAAAAATGCTAATAATACTTTTTTAATCATTTAAACTATCCTTAGTAGCTTGAAACTTCGATATAACAACGAAAAATATAACCGCTTATTATGTAAACAGCTCAATAATACCTATCTACTTACCTTTACACGCTATTTCATAGGCTAATCTTCATCTACTTCTTCTTTGTAGATTTTAAAACCGCGCGCTTGGTAGTTTTGTAAAGCACTCAGGTGATCAAGGCTACACGTATGTAACCAAACACGTTTTGTATCAGGTAAAGACCATGCTGATTTAATGGCACATGTTAAGAAGTAACCACCAAAACCTTTACCGATAAAATCTTCTGCCAAGCCAAAGTACATGATTTCCACATCACCCGATGGCGTATTTTGTAATTCAAAATAACCTGCAATTGCGCCTCGATAATAAGCCACATAAGTACTGAGCATGGGACTCTCAGCATAAGCTTTCCAAGACTCATCACTGTGGGTAAGTTTATCCGTCCATTCCCATGGCTCTCCGATATACTGATATAGAAATCGATTAAATCGAAAATTCTTAATTTCAACTTCTGTAACGATTAAATCTCTAGACTCTAGCTTGGGATTTAATTCACTTAATGTGTTCATTTCAAGATAATAAGTAATGACGTCAGACATCTGTTAATCCTGTTCTTATTTTGTTATTTGTAAGTGACGCTTTACAACCAAGGTTAGGGGCTGTTGATCTTTCAGGGTTATATTTTGATCGCTTTTTTTAACGAGAGTAAAGTGTTTTAGTCGTTTATACGGCGTTATCGCCTTTTTATGTGACGCTAAATGGATGTAGTTTATTAGACAATGCAAGAGCATATTGTCGGGAACAACCACATGACAAACGCTCTGCCTTGTATCAATACTCAACAAATCGCTGCAAAAACAATCTCGAAAGGTCAACAGCTCCTAACAAACGCGTTTTATGCTGTAAACATGAAACCAAGCATGCCTAGAACAAAGCCTAGTACAGCACCCATTGGTGGAGCCCAGTGCTTTTCTAGTTTTACTTGGGGAGCTAAATCTTGGAATATAGAATACAGAATACCACCTGAAGCAAAAAGCATGATTGCTGCGATAACTTCGGGATAATCAGAAAGCCATAAATAACCTGATACACCAGAAATTGGGCCAAGTAATGCCATTAACGAGAACATAATGATAATTCTCTTCGGTTTATAAACCGCAGTAGTACTCAGTTCACGATATGCGCTAAACCCTTCAGGAACATTTTGCAGGGCAATTAATCCAGCAAGTAAATAAGCACTACTATCTCCGATAGCAAATGCTGCGCCTAAAGCTATGGATTCAGGAATAAAATCAGAGAGCATTGCCGCAAGTTGACTCGCTGGCGTATCAATTTTTTTAAGGAATATATCTAAGGCCATAAAGCTCAGCCCCCCAATGATAAACCAAAAGCATACAGATAGTGGCTCAAGCGCAGCCATACCTTCAGGAACTAAAACTAGTGCAACGGCTGATAATAACGCTCCGCCACCAAATGCCATAACACTGTGTCTAAATTCTTCCTCAATCCACTTTTCTTTAATACTTTCAAAGTGCGCAATAGCTGCACCTAAAGGCATAGCCAAACCAGCAATTAAGGTTGAAACGATAACGGTTACTAAAAGATACATGTGCTTATCCGTATTGGGGTATAGACACCCTGTTAAAGGGCGGTAATGTTCAGAGTTATTTTTCGTTATAATTAACGGCTTCTGTTGTCATCCATTCTCTGCAAGTTATCTCCTTCAACACTATGAATATTGGTAGTGTAATAATTCAAACTGTATTCTATGTTTAACGAAAAATATAAGCTTTGTTTTAAGTGGGCTTTTACCACCGCTTCTATTTCATTACTTAATTTTTGGGTAAACCTTTTGTCTCGATGTGGCTTAGGTAATAACGAAACGGTAACAAGTATGTGCGCGTATTTGTATTGAGAGCAAGGGTAAGCCCTTGACTTGCATTCCCCTGAACTTACATCATTCTTAGTAATAACCTCCTCTACTGCATCAAAAACTTTGTTCGTATCGAATTCTACATTGTCAGAATATTTAATTTCTACATGAGGCATTTGCATAACTCCTTAAGTACCAGGCTTAATAAAAGACTAAAAATTGATGTTATAGAATAAATGACCAGCGCAGTATTACGACTGACCATTTGATTTAGTTGTTGGTGATTTTATTTAATTGTTGGTTATGAATGTTTGATAAAACAATTAACGAGCAAATTGCCCCTAACAAGGCCAATCCCATATCTGACTGTGTATCCCATACATAACCTTGTGTTCCTAAGAAGGCTTCTGCATCTTCACCAGACATTAGTGCAACCCACCATTCAATTAACTCATAGAAAGCACTAAATGCTAAGCAGATAGAAACGATAATAACATTTCGCCATTGCTTACCGTTGACAACATTTTTACGGATTAAGATTTCTCTCGCTAACAACGCGGGAACAAAACCTTGGAAGAAATGCCCTACTTTGTCGTAATTATTGCGATCGGCTCCAAACAAGCCGTCAAAAAAAGGTACTTCAGCATAGGTATAATGACCGCCAATCATTAACACAATGCAATGTATTAAGATGAAAAAATATAGCATTGATGTTAAGCGGAAGGAATTATAGGTAACCGTTAAAAAAGCAGCGCCAATCAACGCAGGAAGTACTTCTAGAAACCAAGTAAACTGATCTTTAGGTGATATTCCCGACCAAATCAATACAGTGATAAATATGACTATCCATAGAGGTTTAATGTGCAATACTCCTGATAAAGGTCACGAACACTAAAAGAGACAACTATTGTTGTTATTCGACATGCCTAGTTATATGTGAACAACTCTTTGTATTTATTCAGTTTAAAATATTTTCAATTACTTTTAAAGAAAAATAAAACATCTTAAATAATGGGTAAGTATATATCGGTGATCATTTCCGATTCCAGCACTTGAGGACCTAGATTAACATAATGAAAAAAAACAGGAAAATCAGCTAACTGCTGACCACTTTTTGGTAACCATTCTTGGTATAAAGTCATTGCTGTTGTGATGTTATTACGAGAGCCGATGTGACGAGCTTTAGCACAACGGTTAGCTGGTATTATTTTTGATACAACACCGTAAGAGTTTATCTCAACATCGTTAACAATCGACACACCTAAATCTACGCGATAATCGGCAGGTGAAATTTTAGTAGGATCATTGTAATGAATCCCATAACTTCTATGTAGGTCAGAAGGTGGTAACCTATTTTCTATTCGCCATGAAATAAGCTTACTAACAGATTCGTGTTCACGTTCTGGCGAGCCATGGTGTTCAATAACAGCTACTTTGGTTTCGGGGAAATTAACTATTTCAACGTCCATTTATATTCCATATCGATGAAAGCCCAACGCCACGTTAGGTTTTATTATGTAAAGTAAACAACATTGTGACAGCACCTTGCATAACCAACAATGTTAATTTAAGTAAAATGACTTTCTGTAAGAAGTTACTTTAACAGTTAAACACCGTAATCGCGTTCCACTTTTGAAATACGCACTTTAAACGAATCATACCAAGACTTACGACCCGTTTTTTGAGCTGCTAAATGTTCGGCATTCGCCTTCCAGTTTTTAATAGAGTCAAGATCTGCCCAATAAGAAACTGTGATACCAAGCTCTTCTCTTGCTGATTCAACACCCAAAAACCCTGATTGCTCTTGTGCTAGTTCAATCATTCGGTTGGCCATCTCACTATAACCTTTATCCCCTTCAGTCCGAGTAGAGGTAAAAATAACAGCAAAGTATGGTGGTTTAGGTGTATTCGCGATTAATGCCATTGTTAGTCCTAAGTAAATAATTTTCCTCAATAATGCGAAACCGTGTTGATTTAAATCTGTAAGATAAATTGCGTCATCAAACCCCAATATGCTTAAATATAATATGAGTTAACCAATAATACTGTTACTTCACACAAATTCCCACGAGTTCTCGCTATACTGCTAACATAAATGATGTAAATCCCATTGATTTTAGAGAAGTAATTATGCGCTTAATCATTTCATTAATTGTATTGTCATTCAGCATGAATACAATCGCTAAACCTAATTCTGAAGAAAAACCTTGGGGTTTAGGTCTGCTCTATAGGAGTGCCAGCATTCCATTTAATGCCGAGGATGATAAAGTTAACAGTATCGTACCTATGATGTTTTACGAAGGTGATACTTTTTTCTTACGCGGAATCGAAGGTGGTGGTCACTTGTTAAAAAGAACTGATTGGGAACTAAATGCCCTCGGTCGCTTGCGCTTTGTCGATATTCCCAATGAATACCAAAACGAAACACAAGCAGATACCTTTGATTTTGGTTTCCAATGGCGTAAAAACACCAGTGGCAGCCATCATTTTGATGTGGAAATATTGAGTGATCTTGATGGTAAGCCGTATGCAAATTTCATCAGTAGTTGGTACTTTCAACATGATAGTTGGGAATTTAGACCAAAAATATCAGCGCGATACAAAAGCGCTGAGTTTAATAGTTATTATTATGCCTTGAATGAATTAACCGGCGAACGTATTGGTGCCGGTATTGATGTAAACGCAACGATTGAATCAAGATACCATGTCATTTCAAACTTATACTTCATTGGTTCACTCGGCCTAAGCGGATTAGATAATAACGCTTATCAAAGCACTATTGTTGATAAACGTTGGCAAAGTGAGGCTTATCTTGGGGTTGCGTTTTTTAATGATAAAACTAAAAGCAAAAAAAACACACTTATTAATGGCAGTTACCTGCGCGTTGCTCACGGTTGGGCAACCCCTTCTAATATTGGGGATATTCTTGCGGGTGATACTGAAAAAGACGAATTTAACAATCAGCTGACTTCTTTATTCTATGGCGTGCCGCTAACAGATGAATTATTTAGTTTACCTATTGAATTGTACCTCGTCACGGGTATGGCTTGGCACTGGAAGTCAGATGTACAAGATAGCGAACAAGAATATCAACTCGGCATCAAAGCTTATTATACTATTCATTGGCCAGTAAGGTGGCGCTTAGGGATTGCCGAAGGAATTTCATATATCTCTGATGTGACTTACATTGAAAGAACGGAGATGGAAGAAAAAGGTTATAGCCCAAGTAAACTCATGAATGCGATAGATTTTTCAGTGGATATAAATTTGGGTGATATTTTCAATACTAAAGCGTTAAAAGGCACCTGGCTTGGTTATGGTATCCACCATCGTTCTTCTATCTTTGAATCAGCTTCACAGTTTGGTCGTATTAAAGGTGGTAGTAATTACAATACTGTCTACCTGCAATTTGATTTTTAGCTTTTCTATAGATGTACCTTACCTATACTCAAACTACATGAAAATGCAGGTTTCAGTGAGAATTAAAAGTACTTTAGGCAAGGCATTCATTTTAAACAATGGTTATTCCCTTGTTCAAATGAATAACGCGGGCTAAATCGTTTTTAACCCCATCGAAGAAGCGCTTGAGCAATATCACTATATTGTTGCAGCTTTTCATAAGGGAATAACCATTACTACAAAAGTACGCCTCGTATTGAAATTGCTCAAGCACTCTGAAACATGCATCTTGAATGGTAACGAGTATAGATATTCAACGAGTTTTTAGAGGATAAATAAAGCTAATTAACACGCAATTTTAAAATTTATGCTTATTCGTAAATCACTTTAAAGCCTTTTGAGATAAATTTGGTCTAAGTAAAGCCTTTAAAAACAACTAATGACACCACAGCTCGTTTACTAATACTCATAGTCAGAATGTTATTTATAGCGTAATATTTGCCATTCTATCAGTCACAGATTCTTCAGGAATAATATCTACTTAATGGTTTTGCACATTCCACATTACCCTTATACGCTCCCAAAGATTTTTAGTATAAAAATCATCACCTTAGTAGTAACTTTCTTGCTTCTATGTTTTACCAATGTCGCTCTTGCAAGTAATTTAGAAGTGAAACTTGATGGCGAACTATCAAAGGCGGTTAAAAAAAACATCTATTCCTATTTAGGTACTTTGCCAGAATCTGATTTAGAACGCTCTGCATTTATCTATTCTGCCAAAGAAAATGCCTTCAAAGCATTAAATTCGTTGGGTTATTACCAAGCAAACATTCGAGTAGTAGTTGAAAAAGATCCCTGGAAGCTGATACTCATCATCAAATTAAACGAACCAACCTTACTTGATAATATTAATGTCAACATAACAGGCGCCGCGCAAAACGATCCGGCTTTTATTGCCTTATTAAATGATATGGATATTCACCATGGCGATAAGCTTCATCACGGTAAATATGAAACTGTAAAATCCGATTTATTGTCCTTAGCACTTCAACGTGGTTACTTTGACGGGAGTTTAGTCGACAGTAATATAACGATTAAACAAGGCTATCATGATGCAAACATCAATATTACTTATAAAAGTGGCCCAAGGTATCGTTTTGGTGAGGTAAATTTCAATGATTTTAACCTTAAGGCTCAGTTATTAAATAGTATGATCCCTTTTAAAAAAGGGGATTTTTATAACACTCATGATTTTCATAAATTACAGCAACAGCTTCAATCTACTCAGTATTTCAGTACTGTACAGGCTATCCCTGTCCAGAAGATTGAAGGTAAAGTGAATGATGATTACACCATTCCTATTAATGTGACATTAACCCCAGCAAAAAGTCATCAATTTGATTTTGGTGTCGGTTATGCCACCGATACTAAGTTTCGACTTTCCGTTGGCTGGCGCACACCGCTAATCAATAAATATGGCCACTTTCAAGAAACTAAAATTGAATACTCTTCGATCAATCCTACCGGTAATTTTATTTACAGTATCCCGTTAGGTCACCCAACTGAAGATCTTCTACAATTCAAAGTAACCGTTGAAAATGATGAATACCCAGATTTAACCTCAAAGGTTTATTCTGCTCAAATTGGTCGTGTGCTCAGTAAAGACGACTGGAATAGACAAATATATACTCGATTGCATCAAGAAGCATGGCGTTATAATTTAGATGAAGTTGAACCAAATATTGATTGGTCTGAACAAGACAATGTGCAATACATTATCCCAGGTATCATTTGGTCTAGAACTATTCGTTCAGGCTCTGCTTTGGATCCAAGTTCAGGCTTTAGACAAATATATAATATAGAAGGAGCGCACTTAAAAGCAGGCTCTGATAATAGCTTCTTTAGAATACACGGTCGATGGAATTACATTACTACATTAAAACCAAACCACCGTTTAGTGACCCGCGCAGAATTAGGCGCTATTTATATCGATAGAGATGCTGAATTAGCTCCTTCATTACGGTTTTATGCTGGTGGAGATCAAAGTATTCGCGGTTTTTCCTACCAATCCATAGGCTCTACAGTTCCATCATCATCAGATCCTGAGAATCCCAATCAAGTTGTTGTTGGCGGTACTCGGTTGATGGTAGCGAGTATTGAATATCAATATTATCTAACCAACAAATGGCGCGTAGCATTATTTTCTGATGGTGGCAGTGTGGCAAATAAAGGTGAATTTAATCCGGTCTATTCATTTGGTACAGGTTTACACTACCTATCTCCCGTTGGTGCAGTTAAATTTGATTTTGCCTACGGCATTGATGATGATGAAAAAGGCTGGCGTGTTCATATTAGTTTAGGTGCTGAATTATGATGTGGCGCAAAATTAGTTTGGTTGTATCTAAGTATTTAGCAATATCACTTTGCTTTATCACCGTACTCGTCACGACTCCGTGGGGCACAAATATCACCTTAACATTACTCAATAATGTTGATGGTGTTACCTTTGACTATAACAGCGGTTCATTAGTTCGAGATGTGCGATTAAACTCATTTCACTTGCAGCTAGATAATCTTGATATTAAGGTAACGGATTTATCAACCGAGATTAACTTTGCTTGTGTCTGGAATAAAACCTTATGTATTAAATCAGCAAAAGCTGATTCCTTCTCTTTACGCTACTTGTCTGACGATGAGAGCAATGAGCAAGTTTCATCAGCAGATAATTCCTCTTCTCAACTTTTTGAAATGCCCTTTTCGATCTGTCTCTTATACACATCTGACGCTGCCGACGAAGAGGATAG
>CAJXRC010000147.1 GCA_913058405.1 uncultured Colwellia sp.
TCCTCTTCGTCGGCAGCGTCAGATGTGTATAAGAGACAGCGTCAGTAAATACCGAGTGTAAATTGTTGTTGCTAGGTTATGCTTTTGAGCAATTAAATGCCATTGCTATTGAGTTTCGTACCCATTGGCATAATTATAAATCTCGTGCTGCTATTGCTAGGTTAGGTGCTAAGCAAGATGGTGTTTTGCGTAATCACAAAATACACCCAGATGGTGAGCTACGAGATACGGTGATATTTTCAATTATTGCAAGCGAATGGCCAGTCGTAAAAAAATCGCTGCACTACAAACAGCAGCAATATCGATAAGTAAATTTTTTAAAGCTAGGAGAGCGATGATACGGTAAATTTGCATAACACACCTTGCATTACTTTCTAGGTTTATACGGTAATTATTTCGAACGTATATAAAAGAGAGGAAATAAAAAAGCCCTAGCTAACAGAATAGCGAGGGCTTAAGCATTACAATGTTAGTCAGAGCGTTAAAATTGCGCTTTACGGTACTCTTCACAAGCAACTTCATCTTCACATTCGCCGTACAAATATAAACTGTGATTGGTCAGTTTTACTTTATGTAACTTAGCAATATCTTCTTGGCGCTGTTCAATTACGTCATCTTCAAACTCAACAACTTTACCACATTTTAAACAAACCAAATGATCGTGGTGAGCTTTGTGAGCTAATTCAAATACTGATTTTCCACCTTCAAAATGGTGACGAGTAACAATACCAGCATCATCAAATTGGTTTAATACTCTGTAGACAGTAGCTAAACCAATTTCTTCATTTTGTTCTAATAAGATTTTATAAACATCTTCTGCACTGATGTGCTGATTATTTGGCTGTTGAAGAATACTGAGGATCTTTATTCTAGGCAGGGTGATTTTTAATCCAGCTCTTTTTAGTTCTTCGTTTTGTTCAGCCATATTAAGTCTCTAAAGTGATAGGTAATTCAATAACAAAATTATAGGGGGTTATAGAGAAAGAGAAAAGCTTTAGTTTTGTTCTTTGCAGAAATTATTCATTTTGGGTGGAAAAGATAAAAAAAAAGCCCAATAAATGGACTTTTTTAGTGATAACCATGATTAAAGTATGGTTATTAGGCGAATTCAGCTAGACACATTTCATCATTTAACTGAGCAAGCCATTTATCTACACGTGCTTCAGTTAATTCACTTTGTCTATCTTCATCAATGCATAGGCCAATAAAAGTGTTTTCATCAACAAGTGCTTTTGATGCTTCAAACTCATAACCATCAGTTGACCAGTTACCAACAACAATGGCACCTTTACTCTCAACGATGTCGCGCAATGGCTCCATAGCATCACAAAAGTATTCAGCGTAATCTTCTTGGTCGCCTAAGCCAAAGATCGCTACTAATTTGTCAGTAAAATCTATTGCTTCTAAATCAGGTAAAAAATCATCCCAATCACATTGGTTTTCGCCATAATACCAGGTAGGGATACCTAAAATAAGTAAATCGAACTCTGCGATTTCTTCTTTAGTGCTTTTGGCGATGTCTTTGACATCAACCATTTGCTTACCTAGTTTTTTCTGGATCATTTTACCAATTGCTTCAGTGTTACCTGTATCACTGCCAAAGAATAAACCTACGATTGCCATGAAATATTACCTTATTATGCTTTCATATTACTTAATGTGTGCTGCTAATGATTCTATTAGTAGCGACTCTATTAATTCGCTACGACTCACTTTTTGAGTTTCAGCCAATTGTTCCAATTGTTCGAATAAACTGTGATGGACTTTAAACTCTACTCGCTTTAAGCCCTTGTTTTTATCACGTTTCACCTGATTTCTTTTGTTTATTTTTATTTGTACGCTTCGTGAATTAGGGTTCGTTTTTGGACGCCCAGGACGCCTTTCATCACTAAAAAGGTCGATAGTGGTTAAATCACTAATTTCTTTTGCCATGAGTTAACCCACACCCTGGCTTTCCCAGATAAACTGGATAATACCTTTTGCGATAAAGCCCGCACAGCCTAAAAATAAAACAAAATAAACGACCACTCTACCCATTTTGGGCACATCATTTTTATTCATTACATCATAAATAGAAAGGCCAATAAAACCAAAGATAAAAAGGAAAAATAAATTAAGGCCAATTGCCTCAATAAGCTCTAAATGTTCTGCTAGCATAGTGGTTGCTTGTTTCTTATACACCAAGGCCAAAAAACATTAAGGCCAAAAAATTGGCCGCATTATAACACACCATTTGCACCATACCATTAGCATTTATGGCTATTAACAAAATAATAATAGCGTTAGTTGGTACGAAGCATTTTGATCTTTATCAATGATAGTAGAAGTGATGGTTTTAATTTCTCTATTATAATTAACGATCTGGCTACTAATTTTTAATAAAATCACTGACTATTTTATTAAAAGCAATGGTCTTTTCAGCGTGAAGCCAATGTCCTGCGCCTTGAATTATTTTTGCTTTGCTATTAGGTAAAAGTGCTGCGATAGCGCCACGATGTTCTGCCAGAATATAGTCAGAATCACCTCCCTTGATAAATAAGGTCGGACCAGTATAAGCGCTTTTTCCAACCGGTATTTCATTGGCTTTCATGATCTGAGGGTAACATAAACTAATATCGCTAAGGCTACATTTAAAAGCAAAACTACCTTGAGAGTTCAATGCTAAATTGCGTAACAGGAATTGCCTAACGCCTATATTATCAACAAAGGGGGTTAGTTGTGTATCAGCATCCTTACGTTTTATTACCTGTGATAAATCGATAGCTTGCAAGCCCGCTATTATTTTTAAGTGATGCGGCGGGTAACTAACCGGAGCAATATCAGCGATAAGTAATTTTGAAATACGATCTGGTTGCGCTAATGCTACTTGTATAGCAATTTTACCGCCCATAGAGTGGCCAAGTAATAGGCAAGTATCAATATGTAAATGATCTAATAAATTAATGATATCTTGTGCTAATTCCGAATACTCCATTGTGCTAGCATGAAATGAATCACCATGATTTCTTACATCGACACTTGTGACACAGTAGTGCTGGGCTAGGGGCTTTGCCACCATATTGAGGTTTTCTAAACTACCAAATAAACCGTGTATTAGTACTATGTGTTCGCCAGTACCAACTTGCTTATAGTTCAGTATTGCAGATTGCTTTGTCATTTTATTATGAGTTTTTATTTGTCTATTATCGTTAATATTGTCATATTTTTAACGGCTATTTGCAAATAAATGAGTTCAACCCACTGCCATTTCCCTATATAATCTTCCGCGAATTATTTAAGTTAAGGGTAACAATGAAAAACATCGAAATAGATGAAGAGCTTTATCAATATATTGCCACCAATACTCAGTTTATTGGTGAGAGTGCCTCTGCCATTTTACGCCGTTTGTTAAACTTGGGTGTGGAAGCTAAGCTTGAACCCGTTACCGTTAACGAATCTCCTGACGTAGTTGCAGTGAATACACTTATCGAGTCTGAGACTGAAGCGAGTGCAGCGCAAGCTGAAACAACTGAGCTTGAAGAATCAAAAAGCAAAGCTGTTGCTAACCTTGTTTCCCAATGCAATGAAACAGTGTTCAACTTCATAAATAAAGAAGAGTTGGCCATGCAGCGCGGTGCTGTGGGACGATTCTTATTAATCCTTGCTGCATTATATCGTGCTCATCCTGAACAATTTGGTGTGGTAACAGAAATAAGTGGTCGAGATCGCCTATATTTTGCTAATAGTGAAAATAAATTAGCAGAAAGTGGCAGTAGTACTAAACCTCGCCAGATACCAGAAAGCCCTTTCTGGGTAATAACCAACTCTAACACCACACGTAAAAAAATGATGTTAACTAAAGCCTCTATCTCATTGGGCTATAGTGATGAAGATGTAGAAAAAATTCGTGAGTTACTTTAGCTGTCAAAGTAAAGTAACCTAGATCAATACTTATAAATATTAGGAAGATAACATGAGTATCCATCCTTATGCGGGCAAGCCTGCTCGCCCTGAAGATAGAATTAATATTGGTCAATTAGTTAGTGACTATTTCTTGCAACTTCCAGATGTTAGCATTGCTGCAGAGCAAGTTAGTTTTGGTACGTCGGGTCATCGAGGTTGTGCTAATAAGCGCAGCTTTAATGAACAGCACATTATCGCAATCTGCCAAGCTATCGCTGAATATCGCCAGCAAAACGCTATCAGTGGTCCACTTTATTTGGGTAAAGATACCCACGCTTTATCTGAACCGGCTTTTGCCAGTGCAATATCTGTACTCGTTGCAAATGGCGTTAATGTTGTTATCCAAAGTGATTCTTTGTCAGGAAAAGGTTTTACGCCTACACCTGTTATTTCTCGTTTAATCATTAGTCATAATCAATCAGCTCCACAAAACGTTGCTGATGGTATTGTTATCACACCTTCGCATAATCCTCCAAGTGATGGCGGTATTAAGTACAATCCACCTCATGGCGGTCCAGCAGAAGGTGGTATTACTAAAAAAATTGAACAGCGTGCTAACGAGATAATTAGCGACAATTTAGCTGATGTAAAAAAATTATCTTACCCTCAAGCATTACAATCTTCATTGCTTACTAAAGAGGACTTTATAGGACATTATGTTGGACAGTTAAATCAAGTAATTGATATGGAAGCAATTGCTAAAGCTGGAATAAAGATTGGTGTTGATCCCCTTGGTGGATCAGGTATTGCCTATTGGCCTGTAATCGCTGAGCAATATCAGTTGAATCTTACTGTCGTTAATGAAGTGGTTGATGCTAGCTTCGCTTTTATGCCATTAGATAAAGATGGCAAAATACGTATGGATTGCTCGTCAAAATATGCCATGGCAGGCTTAATTGCCATGAAAGATGATTTTGATATCAGTGTGGGTAATGATCCTGACTTTGACCGACATGGTATTGTAACGCCAAGTGGTGGTTTGATGAATCCTAATCATTATCTCGCTGTCGCTATTCATTACTTAATGACTCATAGAAATTGGCCAAAACACTGTAAAATAGGTAAAACATTAGTTTCGAGCTCATTGATTGACCGTGTCGCTGCCCAACTATCTCTTCCGTTATCTGAAGTGCCAGTTGGTTTTAAATGGTTTGTCGATGGTTTAGCTGATGCAAGTTATGCTTTTGGTGGTGAAGAAAGTGCTGGTGCATCTTTTCTTTCTCGTGATGGTAGTACGTGGACTACAGACAAAGATGGTTTCATACTGGCTTTACTCGCGGCTGAAATTCTTGCAGTGACTGGTAAAGACCCTTACCAATATTACCTAGAATTAACAAAAGATTTAGGTCAGCCTTGTTACGGCCGAGTTGAAGCTGTGGCTTCGTTTGAACAAAAGCGCGTGCTAACCGCATTATCACGTGATGACGTTAAAGCGCAGGAGCTTGCTGGTGACAATATTCTTCAGGTACTTTCGCATGCGCCAGGCAATAATGCTGCTATTGGCGGCATAAAAGTGGTAACAGAAAACGGTTGGTTTGCCGCTCGTCCTTCTGGCACTGAAGATATTTATAAAATTTATGCTGAAAGTTTTATCGATGATAATCACCTACAAGTTATCATTTGTGAGGCACAGGCCATTGTCAGTGCTTCATTTAAGGCTGCTGGCTTGTAAGTCACTGCTATTAAAGAGTTATTACTAAAAATAGTGATAACTCTTTAGCTTATTTTTAATCCCCCCCTTTATTTATTCTAACGCCACTGTAAAGAATGTTGCTCACTTCTTGTGACTTACATGGCAACTCATTGTCTCCGTTTATTGAATGTAAGTTAACGTGAAGGTAAAGTTTAAAACAGGTTACTACGGCTTACCTTGTTAATTTAAATACGGTTACCATTCAGCGTGCATTATCAAACATGCATATTGATTAGTAATAAGTATAAATTGGCTATACTAAAAAAATAATCAAGCCTAGCTAATACCCATTTTATTTACTAACAACTCACTATTACATGAGCGTAGTTAAAAATTAATTGAATATAGCTTCTCTATATTTAATCAACTTTCGCAGACTTTAACCGCATACGTTGTGGATTAAAGTAAAAAGAAGAGAACATTATGAGCACAGAACTTTATAATGATGGACCCGTAGTGCATCAAGCTACTTTTATTGATGGGACCAGTGTTGAAATACCTGAATTGAGAATTTTAGACCAAGATGGTGTGATTTACCCCAATGCAGATTTACCCGACATAGACCAAGCGTTAGCAACTAAAATTTATCAAAGCCTTGCTTTTCATCGTGTATTAGATGAACGGATGGTGGCTTCACAACGCCAGGGACGTTTGAGCTTTTACATGACGGCATTAGGTGAAGAAGCGACTAGTGTTGGTGGTGCTGCGGGATTAAAACCTCAAGATATGATCATGATGCAATACCGCGAACAAGGTGCTTTGATTTATCGTGGTTTCGACCTTAAAGATCTAATGAATCAGCTGTTTAGTAATGCTGGTGACTTAGGAAAAGGTCGTCAAATGCCAATACATTATGGCTCTAAAGAGTTGAACTGTATGACGGTATCTTCACCGCTTGCAACGCAAATTCCGCAAGCGACAGGTTATGCTTACGGACAAAAGTTACAAGGTGCTGATGCGGTAACCATCTGTTACTTTGGTGAAGGCGCAGCATCGGAAGGTGATTTTCATGCCGGTTTGAATATGGCTGCCGTGCAAGAAGCACCAGTAATCTTCTTTTGCCGAAATAATGGTTATGCTATCTCTACGCCTTCAGATGAACAGTTCAAAGGTAACGGTATTGCTTCTCGTGGTGTCGGTTATGGCATTAAAACTATTCGTATTGATGGTAATGATATTCTTGCGGTACTTAAAGCAACGCAAATTGCTCGTGCTTATGCGGTAAAAGAAAATAAACCCGTGTTAATCGAAGCGATGTCTTATCGTCTTGGTGCACACTCTACTTCGGATGATCCATCGGGTTATCGTACTAAAGAAGAAGAAGCTAAATGGCAAAGTCATGATCCTATTTTACGTATGAAAAACTGGTTAATAAAACAAAACTGGTGGGATGAAGCACAAGAAACTGCGTTGTTTGAAAAGTACCGAGAAGACGTGTTAGCAGCCGTAAAAGTGGCTGAGAAAATTGATAAACCACATATAGATACCATGATAACTGATGTTTACGATGTGCCATCTGCGCAGTTACAAGCACAATTAGATGAAGTCAAAGCTCACGTTAATAAATACCCAGAAGCCTATCCATTTACTGCAGGGAAATTTTAATAATGTCCCAAAAAACTATTGACCTAGTGTGTGGTACCAACACTAACTCTCAAGAAACTTACCCAACTACAGCAGCAGGGAAATTTTAATTATGGCGCAAATAAATTTATTACACGCTATTAATAGCGCACTTGATATTGCCATGGCGGAAGATAAAAGCACGGTATGTTTTGGTGAAGATGTTGGTCATTTTGGCGGAGTATTTCGCGCCACAAGTGGTCTACAAGAAAAGTATGGTAAAGCACGTTGTTTTAATACGCCATTAGTAGAGCAGGGGATTATTGGTTTTGCTAACGGTTTAGCTGCTCAAGGCAGTGTTGCCATTGCTGAAATTCAATTTGCTGATTATATTTTTCCTGCGTTTGATCAAATTGTTAATGAAGCCGCTAAATTTCGTTACCGTAGCGGCAATGAATTCAATGTTGGGAAGCTTACCATTCGTAGTCCATATGGTGGTGGTATTGCAGGCGGCTTGTATCATAGCCAATCACCAGAAGCTTATTTTGCTCATACACCAGGTTTAAAAGTGGTTATACCTCGTAACCCGTACCAAGCTAAAGGTTTGTTGCTTGCGTCTATTCGTGATGATAACCCGGTGATATTTTTTGAACCTAAGCGTTTATACCGAGCATCGGTTGGCGAAGTACCTGAAGAAGATTACCAATTACCATTGGGTAAAGCTGAAGTAGTTCAAACGGGAACTGATATCACTTTACTCGCTTGGGGCGCACAAATGGAAATCATCGAAAAAGCAGCGCAAATGGCTAGCAATGATGGCATCTCTTGTGAAGTTGTCGATTTACGTACGATTTTACCGTGGGATATTGAGACGATAAGTAAGTCTGTTATGAAAACAGGCCGATTACTTATCAGTCAAGAAGCACCATTAACTGCTGGATTTGCCAGTGAAATTGCCGCCACTATTCAGAGTGAATGCTTTTTACACTTAGAGTCGCCAATTGCTCGTGTATGTGGTCTAGATACACCATACCCATTAGCGTTAGAAAAAGAATACGTTAGCGACCATTTAAAAGTATATGAAGCCATCATAAAGAGCGTTAATTATTAACGATAACCCTTATTAGCAGGACACAGAACATGAGTATTGATTTTATATTACCTGATATTGGTGAAGGCATCGTTGAGTGTGAGCTCGTCGAATGGTTAGTTAAAGAAGGTGAAGTTATTGTTGAAGATCAGCCTATCGCTGATGTGATGACAGATAAAGCATTAGTACAAATTCCTGCAATGCATTCAGGCGTTGTGGAGAAGCTTTATTATAAGCAAGGTGAAATTGCTAAGGTGCATTCACCACTATTTGCTATGACGCCAGAAGGTGATAGCGAAGCTAATGATAGCGTTGAAGTTAAACCTGAGCTTGAAGTTAACGCACCAGTGGATACTGTGAAGACTGAACGTGTGACTAAAGAAGTTGTAGCACCAACGGTTGCCCCATCATTAGTAAAAGGCGAAGCGAGTAATGCTAAAGCTGATAATGGAAAAGCATTAGCTAGTCCAGCGGTCAGACGTGTAGCGCGTGAACTCGATATTAATATCCATCAAGTTGAAGGCAGTGGTAAAAAAGGCCGAGTATATAAAGACGATGTTGTTGCTTATAGTCAAAATGGCTCGAGTATTATCTCTACTGTTGTTGCAGGTACTACCAGTGTAGAGCCAATTCGCGGTATTAAAAAGGTGATGGCAACAGCGATGCAAAATAGTGTCAGTACTATTCCTCACTTTACCTATTGTGAAGAAATAGACCTAACTGAATTGATTACCTTGCGAGGCGAGTTAAAAGAAATCTATGCGAAGCAAGATATTAAACTAACTATGATGCCGTTCTTTATGAAAGCTATGTCATTAGCAATTAAAGAATTTCCAGTGGTTAATTCAAAAGTAAATGATGATTGCACAGAGCTTACTTACTTTAATGATCATAACATCGGCATGGCGGTTGATTCTAAGGTCGGCTTACTTGTACCTAATATTAAGCAAGTACAAACTAAGTCAATACTAGACTTAGCTAACGATATTATGCGCTTAACAAATGATGCGCGTAGCGGACGTGTGGCAAGTGAAGACTTGAAAGGCGGCACTATTACTATTTCTAATATTGGTGCAATCGGTGGCACTGTTGCAACACCTATTATCAATAAACCAGAAGTTGCTATAGTTGCATTGGGTAAATTACAAAAACTACCACGTTTCAATGAACAAGGTGATGTAGAAGCTCGCAGTATTATGCAAGTAAGCTGGTCTGGTGATCATAGAGTAATAGACGGCGGCACTATTGCTCGTTTTTGTAACCTCTGGAAATCATTCCTTGAAAAGCCGAATCATATGTTAGTTCATATGAGCTAGCGCTTTAATCTTATAGAATTAAGTCACCTATTCATTAGTGACTTATCTATAGTATTAAAAAAGCCCCGTTATCATTAGGTTAATACCTAAGATAACGGGGCTTTTTATTATGTCGACTCTTTAATAATTAATTATTAAAAACCACATTGTTTACCTTGGTTTTTGTTTTTAAGCCATACATGTAATGGTGCAAAGTAATCTAAAATAGCGGTAGCATCCATTTGCTCATTGCCGGTAATTACTTTATAAGCTTCTTGCCATGGTTGGCTAGAACCCATTTCTAACATGGTATTAAGTGCTGTACCTGCTTCTTTTGAGTTATAGATAGAACAGCGATGAATCGGATCTGTATTACCTGAAATCTCACATAACGCACGATGGAATTCAAATTGTTGAATGTGTGCTAAGAAATAGCGGCTATAAGGAACACCCGCTGGTACATGGTATTTAGCACCAGGATCGAATGCATTAGCATCACGATCTATTGGGGCTGCAACACCTTGGTATTTCTCACGTAATTCCCACCACGAGGTATTGTAATTTTCAGGAGTGATCTCACCTGAGTATACCTTCCAACGCCATTGATCAACCATCAAACCAAATGGGATGAAAGCGATTTTATCAAGCGCTTTTTTCATTAATAAACCAATATCTTTTGATTCATCAGGAATAGTATCAATTAAGCCAATTTCTTTTAGGTACTTAGGAGTGACTGATAAGGCAATGGTATCGCCAATTGCTTCATGAAAACCATCATTAGCACTATTTTGGAAATATACTGGTTGGTCTTTGTAAGCACGTTGATAGAAGTTATGCCCCAGCTCGTGATGAATAACGTTAAATTCTTCACCCGTTTTCTGGATACACATTTTGATGCGAATATCATCTTTAGCATCAAGATCCCATGCGCTGGCGTGACAAGTTACGTCTCTATCAGCAGGTTTAGTAAATAATGAACGAGTATAGAAAGTTTCTGGTAAAGCATCAAAACCCAATGACGTAAAGAACTTCTCTGCGCCTTTTACCATTTCTATCTCATCGTAGTTATGCTCAGCTAATTGCTTAGTTACATCATAACCAGGATCTGCATCTTCAGGAGCAACTAAATCATAAATGTTACCCCATGACTGAGCCCACATATTACCCAATAGATGTGCTGGGATAGGTTTGTCTTGAGCAACTTTATCAGTACCGTAAGTTTCACCTAACTCAGTTCTTACATAACAATGTAAGTCATCATATAAAGGTTTAACTTGTCCCCATAAACGATCGAGTTCTTTAGCGAAATCGTCTGCAGGCATATCGTAATTAGAACGCCACATTACGCCTAAATCTTGATAACCTAAACCTTTGGCACCTTCATTCGCAAGCTCAGCTTGACGAGTATAGAGTGGTTTCATCTCAGGGCTAATTTCACGCCAGCCTGTCCACATTTCAAGTAATTCATCATAGTCACGAGAGGTAGCCATTTTTGACGTCATATCACCTAAGCTAAGTTTCTCACCTGCTTTAGTTGTATAGCTGCCTTTGCCGTATATGCTGCCAAGCTTCGCACCAATTGTCGCTAATTCAGCTGACTTTTTAGCATCTTGCGGTGCTGGCAT
This sequence comes from uncultured Colwellia sp., assembly GCA_913058405.1. Taxonomy (GTDB): domain Bacteria; phylum Pseudomonadota; class Gammaproteobacteria; order Enterobacterales; family Alteromonadaceae; genus Colwellia. Next base: position 11,209 of record CAJXRC010000147.1, read on the forward strand.
AACCAAACTTTGCTTTAATACATTTAATTGGCGTCGTTGTATTGCGTTAACTTCTACATTATCAAAAGTTGCGGCTTGCATAGCGAATCTTACGCCTGCGTCAGTAGACTTTTGATCTGCCTCAGCAGCTAATGATGCGGTATCTTCTGTGATGAAATTAGCGTAAATCCAGGCAGCACGTGAACCTTCTAGGTTTAATGTAACCATTTCTTTGGCAACATTGTCTAAAAACTGTTGTGCATCTGTTGCGGTTAACGTGGCTTGTACACTAGCTTCAGTCGCCTTTTCTACTGAGGTTTGTTGACTTGGTTCTTGATTGCATGCAGTTAAAGAAGCGGTAATCACTAATGCGAGACCTGTAAACTTAAATGTTTTCGTAATATTTTTCATTTTATAATCATTATTAAAGGGCAGTTGTTAGGTGAAGTTAGTATATAAAATTCTTTGGTTGATACAAAGTTTATAAGAAAAATAGTTACTTAGGGTAGAGAAGCTCAAATTTAGGACAAAAAAAAGCTCATTCAAAATGAATGAGCAAACTACAACATGAAACTGGGTTGAGATTTAAAAACAATAATAAACAAAAACAATGATATATAAGGGAGTTAATAAGAACAGAGAGTTTTAACTTCATCATCTGCTAAAAACTGAGTTCATAATAAATGCGCAGCTTGTGTTTTACCTGTCTCTTATACACATCTCCGAGCCCACGAGACCGTACTAGATCTCGT
>CAJXRC010000148.1 GCA_913058405.1 uncultured Colwellia sp.
ACGAGATCTAGTACGGTCTCGTGGGCTCGGAGATGTGTATAAGAGACAGATTGAAGGTTTTGAAGTATTAGCTGAAGTTGAAGAGCGAGTAGATAGCTTAAATAGTTATGAACGTGCCATGTTATATAACTTCTACGGTTTTATGTATTATGCCAATGACGATATAGCATTAGCCGTAGATAGCTTTAATAAAGTGATAGCTGAAACCGCTATTCCAGATAGTTTGATTATCTCTACGTTGTATTCATTAGCGCAATTAAGTATGCAGCAACAAGAGTATAAAGAAGCACTTGTTTATTTAATGCAGTGGCGAGATATTAACGCGAAAGAGTTAACTGGCTCGCAAGAAATGTTATTCGCCCAAGTGTATTATCAAGATAAAGATTTTGTTAATAGCTTAAAGCATAGTGAAATGGCGATCAGTTTGGTTGAAGCAAAAAATAAAGTACCTAAAGAAAATTGGCTCACTTTACAACGTGCTACTTATTACGAACTAAAACAACCCAAACAAGTAACCAAAGTAATGGAAAAGCTCATACGCTTATATGACAAACCACAATACTGGTTACAACTGTCAAGTATGTACGGTGAAATTGGTGAAGAAGATAAACAAATGGCGGTGATGGAAGCAGCTGACCAAGCAGGTTATATCACCAAAGCGAGCGATATTCTTACGTTATCACAGCTCTATTTATTCCATGGTGCGCCCTATAAAAGTGCTTCGGTTTTGGAAAACTCAATTGCGCAAGGCACTATTTTTGCTGATGAAGATAACCTAAGCATGTTGGCTCGTGCCTATTTGACCGCTAAGGAATATGATAAAGCGACTGAAGTATTGATTCGTGTTAGTGACATTGCTCAGTCAGGCGAACACGATGCCTTATTAGCGCAAACGTATTTAAACACTGAACAATGGCAAGCGGCGATAAACTCTTCAACGTTAGCCTTAGCTCGATATGCTAAACACAAACAAAGCAAAGACAAACAAGTGAAGGACATTGCCAATATGCATTTAATTTTGGGAATGGCGAACTTCAACCTGAAAAAATTCGAACGCTCTTTAGTATCATTTGCAAAAGCGGCACAATTTACTAGTACTAAAAAAACGGCTTTGCAATGGGGCAAGTATGTAGAGAGAGAACAACAACATCATAAAGTACAGTTAGCCATGCTTAATTAGTTTACGACGGTTAATGTATGACAATGAAAAAGCGCCTAAGGGCGCTTTTTTTGTTTTGAGTTTTTATTATCTACGACTCAATATTTACGTTCTTTCAATCTCAATCATTTATGTGGTTAGTTAGCCTATTTATTGAAATATACTTCTTTCAATACAAATACTTTGAGTTTGAACTATTTAACGGGTATATAATCCTATTTATGGAAACTGTGAACTTTTAAAGGGTATTTAATGAAAACTAACTTTATATCTCCAATCTTTCTTTGGACACTACTATTACTCGCCAATATGATGCTGTTCGGCTGTGGCGAGCAAAATAGCAAGCCAGTGAAAGAGGGATCAGATGTTAAGATGTCAGTTGATGCTGAAGTCAGTGCGAAACAGACAATCGCTAGCGGTGAAGCTAATGAAAGCAGTTTTAATTTACAGCAAGTACAAAAAGACTATGGTGAAACACCTCTTAGCGTACTAGACGTTTCTGAACGGAGCAAAGACGGTAGGAATTCTGTTGCCATTACGTTATCTGTTCCCCTAGACCCTTCTAAAAATCACCAGCAATATTTTAATATCAGTGCTGCAGATAAAGGCGCTATCGACGGTGCATGGGTTATTTCAAAATCAGGCAAAACTATTTGGTTTCCGTATGTTGATCCCGATACATCTTTTGATGTCACCATTTATCAAGGTTTAGTGGCCGCTAATGGCAAAGTTTTAAGTAAAACAATAAACAAAAAAGTTAAAACCAGTAGCATCACTGCGAGCATTAACTTTGATACTACGGGAGCCTTTTTAACTCAGGGTTTAGGCAATGGTTTACCGGTAGTAGCGGTAAACATTGATGCAGTAGATCTTAATTTTTATCAAGTAAACGATAAAGATCGTCAACATTTTTTGCAAGAAATGTCCTATAAAAACTATCGCTGGGACATGAAGCGAATTACGCAATTTAGCGAGCTTGTTTATAGTGGTCGATACGATCTCGACCAACCTAAAAATACTCGCGTTAAACGCAGTATCAACATTGAAGGCATTGCACAGCTCTCAGAGCCAGGTATCTACTTAGCTGTAATGACCCAAGCGGGCGCTTATGATAATCATCAGGTGATGTGGTTTTCTGTGACTGATATTGGTCTTCATGCCCGTTTCTACAATGAGCAGTTAGACGTTTACGCTTCGTCATTAAAAACAGGTAAAGCCATTGGAAACGTTGCTGTGACCTTAGTTAATGACAAAGGCACTATCTTACAGCAAGGTGTTACCTCGCCAAGCGGCGAAGCTTCATTTGTCAGTAATTTAACATCAGCGTCATTAATCATTGCGCAGAATGAACAGCACTTCTCCATTATCGAGCTTAATAAACCGGCACTAGATTTGTCAGATTTTGATCTTGGTCTTCGCCCCTATAGAGCCCAAGAGTTATTTATATACGCACCGAGAAACTTATATCGTCCAGCAGAGTTTGTCGATTTTAATGCTTTATTACGCAGTGATGATGGCAAATTAACCGTAAAAAGTATTTTATCTGCCGCGATAAAAAGCCCCGATGGCAGCAAAATAAAAACCTTTAAGTGGCAAGGAGATGAACAAGGTTTTTATCATTATCAGTGGCAAATCCCCAAGAGCGCTGCATTAGGTAATTGGCAACTTGAAGTAGTGAATGTTAATCGAGAAAGTTTTACTTATGACTTTAAAGTGGAAGAGTTCTTACCTGAACGATTAAAAATAACTTTCAATGCTAAAGCGCCACAAGAACGATTGCTAGCCACTAAAAAACAACTCATTAAGTTGCCGATTTTAGGCGAGTATCTATTTGGTGCTCCAGCGTCAGGTAATCGACTTTCTACCCAAGTGAATACCACACAGTGGCGAAGCCCTATTGAAGCATTACCAAAATTTGAATTTGGCGATATTAGACAAACGCGCTTCAATAATCGTACGGAACTTAAAGACATTGAATTAGATGCCAAGGGACAAGCAAATATAAGCTACCAAGGTGATTGGAACGGTTTACATAGTCCACTAAAAGTTAATTTTATCAGTAGCTTGTTTGAATCTGGTGGTCGGCCAGTAACACGAGCTTATTCAGCTTTAGTGTGGCCTAGCGATAAAATGTTAGGTATTCGAAGTAGTTTTGGCGAAGATAATCCTGCCGCAAACTCAACCGTAAGTTTTGACATTGTTAAAGCTTCACTTGATGGCACTAAACATGCCTTGCGCGCATTAGATATAAAATTGATACGTGAAGATCGACGTTATTTTTGGGTGTATTCTCAAAATAGAGGTTGGCATTATGAATGGAATGATAATGAGTTTGTTGAGCTAACAAGCTCGTTGACGATAAAAGACGGTGCAACGGCAAGCGTTGATTTTCCTGTTACGTGGGGCCGTTATCGCCTAGAAGTACGTGATGTTAACAGCGGTTTATTATCAAGTATGCAGTTTTATGCTGGCACTAATTGGTATGCAGATTGGAAAAAAAGTCAATCAGGTAGCGGTGCTGCTAGACCTGACAAAGTGACTATGGCGCTGGATAAAGCAAGTTACGCCGCAGGAGATCTGGTCAAAGTGAACATTGTTCCTCCCCAGGCCGGTGAAGCCATCATTCTAGTGGAAGGAAATAGCCCGCTATGGTCAACGCGTCAGTTTATTCCTGCTGAAGGGGCCATTATTGAAATCCCAGTATCAGCGGACTGGCAACAGCACAATATTTATATCAGTGCGCTGGTCTTACAGCCGGGTGATAAAATCAAAACCATAACGCCTAAACGTAGTTTTGGCTTGGTTCACTTACCGCTTCAGCGTGAATCACAACAACTCAATATTGAGTTTGAAGTTGCTGAAAAAGCGTTACCCAATAAAATATTACCTGTGAAAATAAAAGTGACTAATGAAGTCGGTCATCAAGTAGGTCAGAATACGGAAGCAGCGCCAATAGCTGAAAAAGTTTTTGTGACACTTGCTGCGGTTGATGTAGGTGTATTAAGTATTAGTGATTTTAAAACGCCAGATCCTTTTGAGGCTTTTTTTGGCCAGCGACGATATGAAGTCGATTCTCGGGATGTTTATAGTAAAGTTATTGAAGTTAACCAGGCTGAAAATGCCCGCTTACGTTTTGGTGGCGATAGTGATTTAACGCGAGGCGGCAAGGAGCCACAATCGGATGTGCAAATTATTTCTTTATTTAGTGGTTTAGTGTCATTAGATGAACAGGGCGAGGCCATCATTCCATTAGACATCCCTGATTTTAATGGTCGGATTCGTTTAATGGCCTTATCTTTTTCTGCCGATAAATTTGGTCATAATGATAAAGAAGTCACTATAGCAGCCCCCGTTGTTACCCAGCTGGCTATGCCGCGATTCTTAGCGATGGGAGATGAAACTACCCTGGCCTTAGATGTAACTAACCTCAGTGGTGAACAGCAGCAGTTAACGGTACAGCTAAGCAGTTCAGGACCCGTTGCAGCCTTTGAACATACTAAAAAAATCACCCTTAAAAAGGGCGAGAAAACCACTCTTAACTATGCTGTGAAGGCCTTAGCACATGAAGGCAAAGCAAGCTTTTCACTCAATGTCTCGGGTACAAAATTACTTGAAGATGTTAATCGAAATTGGTCTCTAGGTTTGCGGCCCGCTTATCCGGCAACGTTAACGCGCAGTCAGAAAATTCTTCAACAAGGTGATAGCCTGCGTCTTGACCCAAGTATTGCTCAAGCGTTATTTCCTGAGACTGTGCAAGCATCTTTGACTATATCCCCTAAAGCAAACATTGATCTTCAAGCGCAATTAACTCACTTATTACAATATCCTTATGGTTGTTTAGAGCAAACCAGTAGCCGTGCTTATCCATTGCTTTTTGCCACGCCAGACAAACAAAAAAGTATGGGGATTAAAGCGGTTAGTGAAGATAAACGGTTAGATATGATCAATAAAGGCATCGAAAGATTAGCGATGTTACAGCTGAGTAATGGTGGTTATGGTTTATGGAATAATACCTCTGCAGAAGAGCACTGGTTAACCGCTTATGTTGCTGATTTTTTATTGAATGCCCGTGATATGGGCATAGTTGTACCTGAGGAAATGTTAGCTAAAACCTTAACGCGTTTGCAAAATTACTTAGCGCGCACTCGACCGTTTTATAACGAGCGTTGGAGTGATGATGGTAAACACTATTATTTTGCTTACAAGGCTTATGCCGCTTATGTACTCTCTCGGGTGAATCAAGCGCCACTTGGCACCTTACGTAACTTGGCTAAAAATCATAGTGCTAATGCCAAAACAGGATTATCGCAAACACATCTAGCATTGGCATTATTTAACATGGGTGATAAAAAACGTGGTGAGCAATTAATGGCTATCGCGTTAAATAATTTACCGAAAAAGAGACAACAATATCTCGCTGATTACGGTAGCCAAATACGTGATTTAGCACTAATGATCCATTTAATGTTAAAACACGATAAAGCTAAAGAAGAAGCTATAGCCCTTAGTTTTACCTTGGCTGAAGAGGTCAATTTACGTCAGTACTTGAGTACGCAAGAACGTAATGCCTTGTTCTTAGCCGGTTTATCACTGCAGGCGTTTCAAGGAAAACCTTGGTCTGCCAGCGTTATTCTTGGCGCGGCTAACAATAAACTCAGCCAAACCTCGGTTTATCAGCAAGGTTTGTCGAGCGAGGTACTGCAACAAGAAGTAACTATCACTTCTGACAATAAACATCCGCTGTTAGCAAATATTAGCGTCAGTGGTTACGGTAAAAAAGCCCCGAAAGAAAGTGCCAATGGTTTGTCGATTCAAAGGCAGTGGTTAAGCGTAAAAGGTAAAGAAACCAGTATTGATCAAGTCAAAGTCGGTCAGCTATTCTTGGTTCACCTACAAGTCTCTGCTAAGCAGCGAACACCTGATGCCCTAGTGGTTGATTTGTTACCTGCGGGTTTTGAATTGGAAAATCAAAATCTCGGTAATTCGATAAAACTAGATGAGCTTAAAGTTGATGGGAAAACGATTGAATATTGGCAAAAAAATACGCCGATAACTTATCAAGAATATCGCGATGATCGTTTTGTTGCAGCACTTAACATTAGCAAACGCCGCACTGCGCATTTGTTTTACTTAGTGCGCGCGGTGACTCCCGGTGTTTACAAGGTACCAGCACCTTTGGTTGAAGATATGTATCGACCAGAACTTAGAGGCATTGGTGCTACTATTGGCGATATAAGTATTAGTCAGTAAGTATTGGTCGAAAACTATTAATCCAAAAGGAATGCGTGTTGGTACTGTCATGATTAAACAAGGGTTAACAACCATTATTCGTTGGTGTAAACATCAACAAATAGTGGTCTTTTTGGCGTTAGCCTTGTTTATGTCACTCGCTGTGTTATTTACGCTTGATAGTCTTTACCCATTAAACTTACCTGAGAAAAATAACTTATTTGCGCGGGTTGTGGTGGATGAAAATGATCGACCATTACGAAGCTTTGCTGATAAAAATGGTATTTGGCGCTACCCGATAAAATTGCATCAAGTCTCCCCACTCTATATCGACGCGTTACTTAATTATGAAGATCGCTGGTTCTGGCATCATCCGGGCATAAATCCGTTTTCATTGCTCAGAGCGACAATGCAAAATGTCGCGAGTAATAAAATTGTTTCTGGTGGCTCAACACTCTCAATGCAAGTGGCGAGGATTTTACATCCGCACAAGCGAAGTTTATGGGGAAAAACCAAGCAAGTATTAAGAACATTACAACTCGAGTGGCAGTTAGATAAAAAGCAAATTATACAGCTTTATCTTAATACTGCGCCTTTTGGCGGAACGATTGAAGGAGTGCAGGCGGCAAGCTTTACCTACTTAAATAAATCGGCAAAAGAGCTTACTCATGCCGAAGCTGCTTTATTGGCGGTTCTCCCACAAGCACCTACTCGATATCGTCCTGATTTACATGCCCAAGCCGCTCAAAAAGCGAGAAATAAGGTATTACAAAGGCTTGCAGATTTTGATGTATGGCCACAAGAAATTGTGGATGATGCAATGTTAGAGCAAGTTTTTAGCTTTAATTTTCGCCCTAAACAATTAGCGCCATTACTGGCTCGGCGGTTATTGAATCATTCCAATGGTCAATCGGTGGTAAAAAGCACTATTGATAGTGATTTGCAGCTGGCGTTACAAGATTCACTTACCTCTTATATGACAAGGTTACCTAAACAAAGCTCGGCGGCTATTTTAGTGGTAGACAATAAAAACTCGGCAGTGAAGGCCTATATTGGCACCGCTGATTTTGCTAATGCAGAGCGACATGGTTATGTCGATATGGTGCAGGCCATCCGTTCTCCGGGGTCTACCTTAAAACCGTTTATTTATGGCTTAGCATTAGATGAAGGCTTGATTCATTCACATTCTTTACTGGCTGATGTTCCGCGCAGTTGGGGGGATTATCGCCCCAGTAATTTCAATGGTGCCTTTAATGGACCTGTGTCAGCGGCAGAAGCCTTGAAGCGTTCTCTCAATATGCCAGCAGTAGATCTTTTAGAGCGCTATGGCGTTAATCGCTTTGTTGCGCAATTACAAAATGCCGGTTTGACCCTATCAATCCCTGGTGGAAAACCCAACTTAGCCATTATTTTAGGTGGCGCAGGAACCTCATTAGAACAACTCGTTGAAAGTTATTCGGCTTTTGCTAACCAAGGTAAAGTAAGTCAATTACGCTTTTTACAGAAAGAGTTAACACAAGATAAGCAAACACGTAATTTACTTTCCTCAGAGAGTGCTTGGGTGGTTCAAGAGCTCTTAGCTGGCATTGAACGCCCTGGCAGTATTGATACTTTTGCCTCGTCTTTACAACAAGGAAAGATGGCATGGAAAACAGGTACAAGTTACGGTTTTCGTGATTCTTGGGCAATCGGAGTAACCAAAGAATATACCTTAGGCGTATGGCTAGGTAGACCCGATGGCACCGCCATGCCAGGGCACTATGGCAGTATTAGTGCTGGGCCGTTATTATTTAATGTTGCTGACCGTCTTAATTTGAGTGAACAACAGATCACAAAACCTGACAAGGTAACGAAAGAGACAATATGTTGGCCTTTAGGCACCAGAAAAAGCGACAACCGAGCGAGTGATTGTCAGGAAGATCACCAAGCGTGGATTATTGACGATACTGTGCCGCCTACTTGGCATACCAGCGATGTAGATGCATGGCAAAGTGGACTTTTTACCTTTTGGACTAATCCAGCAAACCAATTGAGAGTTGCTATGGATTGCGCGACAGTGCCGAAAAAAGTTAACCATGTTGCTGTTTGGCCTAAGGTATTAGAGCCTTGGATTAAGGTAAAACAACGACGATTTACCTTGATACCTATGCTTGACCCTAAGTGTGCTAGCCCAGATATAGCCTCAAGTGCGACCTTAAAAATTACCGGTATCGAAGAGGGCAGTATTTATCGAAAGTCAGGGGATAAAGGCAAAATACCGAGCGTATGGTTAAAAAGCATTGGCGGCTTAGGCACACACAATTGGTATATCAACGGCAAACACAGTTATCAAATCAAGCCAAACCAAGGCAAAGAGCATTTATTATCAACCATAGGTAAGCAGCAAATCATAGTGCAAGATCAGCAAGGTAACAGTGATATGGTTACCTTGTATATTGAGTAAAAATAGATAAGTAAAGGTGACTGTTTTTATATACAGTTTTAGTGCGGTATAGTGTTATACCTTAATACCTAGCCATTGAAAAATTCTGGACTTAAATTATCACTATGGAACCATTTAAAAATTTATATAACGAACGCTTTTATTTAACCTTATCGATACATTTAAAAGCCTGTTTGCCAGACTTTGATGAGCAAGAGTTCATGGCACTTATGTTATGCGATAATTTTGAAGCATTAGAGCTAAAAGAGCGCATGAGTCATACCAAAGCAGTAATGCATCAGTTTATGCCAACTGATTTCCCTCAAGCTGCCGACATTTTAGTTAAGTTAATTGCAAGTTTAACCGATGCTGGCATTACTGAAGGTAGTGTTGAATATATGTTCTTACCAGAATATATAGAAACCTATGGCATAAATCACTTTCAAGAATCGGTTGAGGTTATGGAGCAAGTAACGCAATTTACCAGTGGTGAATTTGCAGTTCGACCTTTCTTAATTAAATATGGCAATCAAATGTTAGCGCAAATGATCTTATGGAGCCAACATGAGCATTACTTGGTTAGGCGTTTAGCGACGGAAGGTAGTCGGCCTCGTTTACCTTGGGCGATAGCGTTGCCAGAGTATAAGAAAAATCCCGTTGAACTTTTACCCATATTACATCGCTTAATTGATGATCCGACAGAAATTGTTCGTCGTAGCGTTGCCAATAACTTAAATGATATCGCCAAAGATAATCCTCAAGTGGTGATTGCTTTTGTCAAAGAATACCTAGGTACTAGTGAACAGTTCGACCGAACGCTTAAACATGCTTGTCGAACGTTATTAAAACAGGCTTGCCCTGATACGCTGGCACTTTTTGGTTATGACAGCACGGGTATTGAACTCATTGAATTTGAGATACTAACTAATGAGGTTAATTGGGGTGAGTATGCTCAATTTAGTTTTACGGTAAAAAACACTTCAACAAGAAGTAAAAAAATACGCTTGGAATATGGGCTGTATTTTATGAAAAAGAACGGACAGTTATCGAAAAAGGTTTTTAAGATCAGTGAACGTAACCTTGGAGCGAATGAGTCACATCAAGTGGTTCGAAAGCAGAGTTTTAAAGCAATAAGCACTCGAGTGTTTTACCCAGGAAAACACCAAGTATCAATCATACTTAATGGTAAAGAGTTCGCTGCTAAAGACTTTGTCTTGATAGACGCTTCTGACTAACTACCTATATAACATGTTAAACATTCGGATTATATTTATGCTTAAATCATTTTTTTTCACTGCTCATCTATTTACTAAAAGTATATCGGCGTTCTTTTATTTAACTGTTCTGTTTAGTTTTACCCTATCTGTTCGAGCTAATTCACTACACGAAACTGAATTAGCTTTATTACCCGAGCCTGTCGCTAATAACGCAGTTACTCAGCTTTCTATTGAGAATAAAGACTATCTATTGTCTTTTTCTGGTTTAGGTAAAAATAAGACCTATCAAGATGTTCATAATAAGGCGTTTATCTATGATGTTAATCTGAAAAAATGGCAGTCTATTGCCCCTGTGCCGATTGAAAAACCGATTAAGGGTTTAACGGGGCGCTTGGCTAGTGTTGCAACGAGCATAAATAATAAAGCGTATATTTTTGGTGGTTATACTGTTGCGAAAGATCATAGTGAAGTATCAGTTCCTGATGTTTATTCTTATGATGTGACTAATGCGCGCTATAAAAAGCTGGCATCTATGCCTGTGCCTGTCGATGATAGCGTTGCTCTGCCTTATGATAATCGATATATCTATTTAGTTAGCGGTTGGCATAATGATGGAAATGTTAACTTGGTTCAGCTATACGACATAAAAACAAATACTTGGCAGCAAGCAAGCCCATTTCCAGGGAAACCGGTATTTGGCCAAGCAGGCGGAATTGTTGGTAATACGCTGGTTATCTGTGATGGTGTACGAGTTGATGTTCATATCAAAAAACGTCGCAGTTATGCTGCCGAAGCAAGTTGCTATTTAGGAAAAATAAATCAAAAAAAACCACGTAAAATAGCATGGCAATTATTACCTCACCCGACAGGAAAATCAAGATACCGGATGGCAGCGGTCGGAATCGATCAATATCAAAAAATTATTTTTATTGGCGGTAGTGACAATCCTTATAACTTCAATGGCATAGGTTATAACGGACAGGCCTCATCTGCCGATAATGGCGTCTGGATTTATGATATTAAAACCCAAGGTTGGCAAGTTAAAACAACACCTAACGCAACAATGGACCACCGCGGTTTATTACTCTTAGATGATCAGTTAATAACGATTGGCGGTATGGGGGAAAATCAACAGGTGCTACAAACGATTAATCAACACGGTAAGATTAACGATTACTTATGAATGCTGTCTATTACTAAGTAATGTGCATAAAGGTTTGCAAGTTTCTCAACATGTAGTAAATGTGTTTATTTGATAATAATATCTAGTGAAAATTATAACTTTATTGAGTTTATTCTACTATTTTAACTATGGTGCTAAAAGACAAAAGCTTGCAATAATAAGATGAAATTTATGGCGTGGTTTGCTTTGATTTATTTAGGAAAGTTTATTGAAAACAATAAATTGTATTGCACATAATATATGCTAGTCTTACTCGTCATATTGTAATTACAAGAAATAAAATATAAATACTTTTTATGAAAACCTATATTTTGTCAAACAGATGTCATCAGACCAGCACATGATTCATGACGCTCGAAGAAATAACCCTTTGCAAAATATATTGTCAGTTTTTATTTTGTTGGTAGTAGCTAATTGTTTCGTAGTTAATAATGCAATGGCTAAAACCTATAAATTTGTAGGCACTACTTTTAGCCATATTCTTGAACAAGATGCGACCGGGATAAAAAAAGGTATTGGTGTAGAGTTAGCTAATAGAATCATGACTACACTTGGCCATGAGATTGAAATTGAAATATACCCCTGGAAAAGAGCACAAATGATGGTCAAAAGTGGACTAGCAGATGTTCTCATCGGTCCATACAAAACTAGCGAAAGAGAAGCTCTTTTTAATCTGTCTCTTATACACATCTCCGAGCCCACGAGACCGTACTAGATCTC
>CAJXRC010000149.1 GCA_913058405.1 uncultured Colwellia sp.
ACGAGATCTAGTACGGTCTCGTGGGCTCGGAGATGTGTATAAGAGACAGATGTTAAAGTAAGTTCACTAAATGTCATTGAGACAACATTAAATGAAGAATTTTTAAGTTGGGAAGACTTAACATTAAACGATATGCAATTTAGCTACCCAGCGCAAAGTTTGGCCCTGTCTGCTATTAACATTAATGAACCTTTTTTACGTCTGGTCATTAATGAGGGTAGTACCACCAATATTCAACAATTAATGAAAGTGGAACAAACAAATGAGTCAGATTTAGAAACTAAAAACAGTAAGTCTGAGGTTAACAATGAAGATAGCTCAGCAGAGCAACGTTTTACAGCAGACATTAATGAAATCAATATCACCAACGGGAAGTTAGATTTCTCAGATAGCTCATTAACCCCTAAATTTAGTGCCGGAATTTACAGTTTAAACGGTGATATAACAGGGTTATCTTCTAATGAAGACAGTAGAGCAAAAATAGATTTAAAAGGTAAAGTCGATAAGTATGCACCTGTTATTATTAAAGGCGCTATAAACCCGTTAAGTCATGATGCCTTCACTGATATTGATATGTTATTCAAAGGGATCGAGTTAACAACCTTTACACCTTATAGTGGAAAATTTGCTGGCTACGCGATAGATAAAGGCAAATTAAGTTTAGGGTTAAATTATAAATTATCGAATAATAAGCTCGTTGCTGAAAATAATGTAACGTTAGACCAGCTCACTTTAGGCGATGTTGTTAATAGCGAAGAAGCCACTAGCTTACCGATCAAATTTGCATTATCAATGTTAAAAGACAGTGAAGGTGTAATAGAATTTAACTTACCTATTCGAGGTGACATTGATAACCCTGATTTTAAGTATTCAAGTTTGGTTTGGGGGGCATTAGGTAACTTGATTACCGGCATTATAAGTTCTCCATTTAAAGCATTAGCAGGTTTAGTGGAAGGGGATAATGATAACCTTGACCATGTGATTTTTACCGCAAACAGTTTTGAACTTAATGAAGCAGAGCAGGGTAAACTTGATTCTCTCGCCAAAGCATTATTGCAACGACCTTCTTTATATATCGAAATAAGAGGGCTAAGTTCCAATTTAATTGATCACGATGAAATGGCCTATGCAAAAATTTTGAAACAATTGCAGATATCGCCTAGAACCTTATCAGGCGTGCTTACTGAAGAAGAGAAAACATCGTTAGTCACTTATTACCGCTCTTTGAATAAACAAACAGAACAAGTGGTGCAAGAAAAACAGAAAGAAGCGTCGGTTAAGCAAGAGGATGCCGCTCCTGTGCTGACTGAAGAAGAGCAAGCATTCGCGAAAGAGAAGCTCTTTAATGATGCGCTTAAGTTTATGCTCGCTGAAACACCGGTAACAGATGGAGAATACTTAATGTTGGCAAAACAACGCGCATTACAAATTCAAAAACATCTGATTGAAACTGCTCAAGTGCCAAGTGTTAATGTGTTTTTACTCGATAGTAGTATTGAAATTGAAAATGATCTCGCTGATATTGAGAAATCACAAATAACGCTACCGCTTAGTTTAAAAGCAAAATAGCGATTATTTGATTATATCGACTTCCAATGCCTCTTAGAATAAGAGGCATTTTTATTTAGTGGAAGAATAGTCTTTGACGTTTAATTGATGCTTTTGCAGTTTTCTATATAGGGTTCTGACACTTATTTCTAAGTTGTCAGCAATAGTTTTGGGTTGGTTGCCAAATTGGTTAAGCAGCTTTGTTATATGCTCTTTTTCGTTTGATGACAGATTGCTTGAGTGAGTTTCTATCTCGTTTAAACCGACAAGGTTTTTTGGTAAGTGTTCAATGCTTATTGAGTCATCATCACTTAATAAGGCACTTCGTTGCACGATGTTTTTAAGCTCTCTGACATTACCAGGGTAATGATAGTGAGATAATGCGACTAAGGCTTCAGAGGTAAATTTTTTCGAGCAGAATTCACTTTTTGATAATAAATGCTCTGCTAATAGCGAAACATCAGACTTTCTTTGTCTTAATGTTGGTAAGGTAATGGGAAAAGCGGCAATTCGGTAATATAAATCTTCTCTAAATTCACCTTGCTCAACCATTTTTTCTAAATTCTTATGACTGGCACAAATTAGCCTAAAGTTTGCCACTTGCTTTTCAACACTACCGACTCGTCGATAATGACCTGTTTCAAGTAATCGTAATAGTTTCACTTGTAAATTCAGCGGCACATCGCCGATTTCATCTAAAAATAAGGTGCCGCCATTTGCCATACACACTAAGCCTTTTTTGCTTGTATTGGCACCGGTGAAAGCTCCTTTTTCGTGACCAAATAACTCTGATTCAAATAAGGATTCGTTGAGACCGGTACATTCAACTTCTATAAAAGCTTTATTAGCTCGCTTACTTGCTTGATGAATTGATAGCGCGGCGAGCTCTTTGCCTGTTCCGGTTTCACCTTGCAATAATATGCTGATATTACTCTTTGCACTACGGGTGATCATTTTGAGAAGCTCTTGAAAAGGTTTACTTTTACCAATTAATTTCAAATCACTACTAACACTACTTGCAAAATCGACTTTCTCTAGAATTTCTAAAAAACCAATGGTTATGCCGTTGTTATCTTTAACCGGCTTCATCAGAATATTGCAATAAATATCAGCTGAGCCTGTTTTATGGATATGCAATGCAGAGCTGTTCTTTCCTGTTTCTTTACATGATGAGAGCGGACACGCTTCGCCTTTTTGGTCACAAGGTTTAGAGAAATTATGTGACACCCCGTAACACTTACTTTTCCCGAGTATTACTTCTGTCGAATAAGTATCACGATAAGCCTGATTAACCGCTTCAATTGAGTAATCATGGGTAATGAATATTGCTGGTTTCTCAACAGCTTCGATGATTGCTTGAATAGTTTGATGTACCACTTGCCGTAAACCTTTTGATTTTTTACGTCATAATTGACGTTCGTTGTCGCTATTTTATGTCATTTTTGTCTCTAATAAAGATTGTTTTGAACTGGTTTGTATGATTTTATTAAATTCCTTTATTTTTCAGCTGGTTAAATGTTGTTTTTTTATGGCGTGTTTATTGCTAAATAGTCATTAAGTAATAACTAGATCTAATCGATTAACCGTGGGTTAAACAACTAGGTTCAACGGCAAGTTGTATAATCGTTCGTCATTTGGTCGTAATTAAAACTACCGCGGTTATAACGATCAGCTATATTTACTTTAACCCAGTGCCACTCTAAAAACTCGAATACTAGTTGAAGGCACAGCAAAACAACTTTTAATAACAAAAGCACAGAAGTGAGAGTAATTAACATGATAAGTGAAGCTTTAGTTGAATTATCGCGATGGCAGTTTGCTGTTACCGCACTATTCCATTTTTTGTTTGTTCCCTTAACCATCGGTTTAACATGGATTTTATTCATCATGGAAGCTGTATATGTCATGACAGGGCGTGAAATTTATCGCGATATGACAAAGTTTTGGGGCAAGCTATTTGGTATCAATTTTGCGATTGGTGTTGCTACCGGTCTAACGATGGAGTTCGAGTTTGGCACGAATTGGTCATATTACTCTCATTATGTAGGCGATGTGTTTGGCGCACCGCTAGCAATTGAAGGGTTAATGGCCTTTTTTCTTGAATCTACTTTTGTTGGGATGTTCTTTTTAGGTTGGGATAGATTAAGTAAACGTCAGCATTTAATGGGCACATTTCTTATGGCGTTAGGTACCAATTTTTCTGCGTTATGGATATTGATTGCCAATGGTTGGATGCAAAACCCCGTGGGAAGTGAATTTAACTACATGACAATGCGTATGGAGCTGGTGAGCTTTAGCGAAATTATTTTCAATCCGGTTGCACAAGTTAAATTTATTCACACGGTAGCGGGTGGTTACGTTGCTGGTTCAATGTTTGTGTTGAGCATTAGCAGTTATTACTTACTTAAAGGCAGAGATATTGCGTTTGCTAAACGTTCTTTTTCAGTTGCCGCAGGATTTGGTCTGGCAGCGATTTTCTCCGTTATTTTATTAGGTGATGAATCAGGTTATGAAGTAGGTGAAGTACAAAGAGTTAAGCTTGCTGCTATTGAAGCCGAATATCACACCGAGCCAGCACCAGCGGCATTTACCTTAATCGGCATACCAGATGATGAAGCCATGGAAACCCATTATGCCGTGAAAATTCCCTATGCACTGGGACTTATTGCCACGCGCTCATTAGACGAACAAGTTACTGGGTTACGGGACTTACAAAAAGCGCATGAACCGCGTATTCGAAACGGTATGATTGCTTACAAGTACTTAGTAAAACTACGTAATGGCGAAGACACGCCTGAAAATATCGCTAAATTTAATGAGACTAAACATGACCTTGGCTATGGCTTATTACTCAAACGTTATACCGATAAAGTGGTCGATGCGACTGAAGCACAAATACAAATGGCTGTTAAAGATTCTACACCACCCGTTGCACCAGTCTTCTGGGCATTTAGAATGATGGTAGCTTCTGGCTTTATTATGTTATTACTATTTTGTTTAGCCTTTTATTTTAATGCACGACGTCAAATAGAACAAAAACGCTGGTTATTGAAATCAATATTTTATGCATTACCGCTACCCTGGATAGCGATAGAAACAGGCTGGTTTGTTGCTGAATTTGGTCGTCAGCCTTGGGCTATCAGTGAAGTTTTACCGACTTTTTTATCTACATCATCGTTAGCGGCAAGTGATGTACTGTTTTCTCTGGTTGCCTTCATCATTGTTTACAGCATTTTATTCGTGATTGAAATGTATTTGATGATTAAGTTTGCGCGTTTGGGTCCGAGTGCTTTACACACGGGACGTTATCATTTTGAACAAGCACCAGAGTTAACCTCTGGTCTTCGCAGCCAGAATTCTTAAGGGGAAAAACATGTTTGATTACGAAACATTAAAATTTTTATGGTGGTGTTTAATCGGTTTTCTTTTCATTGGTTTTGCCATCACCGATGGTATGGATATGGGCGTAGGCGGTTTATTACCCTTTGTTGCCAAAAGAGATGTTGAGAGCCGTGTGGTTATCAACACTGTCGGCGCACATTGGGATGGCAACCAAGTTTGGTTTATTACCGCTGGTGCTTCATTATTTGCTGCGTGGCCGTTAGTGTACGCCACTGCATTTAGCGGCTTTTATTTTGCCATGATGTTAACACTTTTTAGTTTGTTTTTACGTCCACTTGCCTTTGATTATCGTAGTAAAATCGATTCTTTAAAATGGCGTACTAATTGGGACAAGGCATTATTTGTTGGCTCTATGGTGCCGCCGTTAGTGTTCGGTGTTGCCTTTGGTAATTTATTACAAGGTGTGCCTTTTAGCTTTGATTCGCTCATGCGGGTAACGTATACAGGTTCATTTTTTGCTTTATTTACCCCTTTTACCTTATTAACAGGTGTAGTAAGCGTATGCATGATGTTGCTGCATGGTTCAACATGGTTGGTAATGCGCACAGATGCTGATGTGGCTCAACGTTCGGCTAATATAGGTCGTGTTATTTCAGTAGTACTAACGCTTGCTTTTGCTCTTGCTGGTGTCATGGTGTGGCAAAGTATTGATGGTTATTTAGTTATTAGTACTATCGATACAATGGGACAAGCACAGCCAACAATAAAAGAAGTGACAACAGCTTCAGGCGCTTGGCTTGATAATTATAAAGAGACTCCATTATTATGGCTGGTACCTGCTGTAGGGGTAGCTACGCCAGTATTTGTGGCATTTTTATTGAGCATAAAAAGTAAGAGTACTCCAGTCAAAGTATTTGCTTTTATCGGAAGCTCTTTCACTATTATCAGTATCATCTTAACCGCGGGTATTGCTATGTTTCCCTTCGTTCTGCCATCAAGTAGCCAACCTAATCACAGTTTATTAATGTGGGACACCGTGTCTAGTGAAGGAACGTTAGGCTTAATGCTTACGGTAGTCGCCGTTTTTATTCCTATTATTATTGGTTATACCCTTTGGTGTTACAAGAAAATGTGGCGTACGGTTACTGTGGCCGAAATTGAGCAAAACAATCACACCGCCTATTAATTTGGTTGGCACCAAACTAAACAAGAGTAGAGGAAAAAATATGTGGTATTTCAGTTGGATTTTAGGCGTATTACTCGCAGTGTCATTGGGCATTATTAATGTGATGTGGTATGAAATGGAGCAACATGTAGATAATGTTGCTAAAGACCAAGACAATGATGATCAAGTATAAAATAACACTGCATTGACAGAAACGAGCCAGTAATTAGCGATTAACAAACCAGTAGTATGCGGACAACTATGACAGAGAAAAATGCACAGCAAAAAAAGCAAGTTGATGACTGGCTCAAATATCAGAAAAAATATGCTCACGGTAAGTTAAGCCGCGCTATTGCCCTAGGATCATTGAATGGATTATTAATGATAATCCAAACCGCAATGCTCGCTTACCTTATTGATTTAGTGATATTTCCAAGTGAAGATCTGAGTTTAACGAATAACTTAAGCAACGGTGCAATCACGGAGGGTACTCTTTTTTCAGAAACCACTTTAATAAGCATGGCATTAGTTGGCATTATTTTTTGTCGTGCAGCATTAGGGTATTTTAGTGAATGTTATAGTCGTCGCGGTGCTATGAACATTAAAGGCAATATTCGTTCACGACTACTTAACCGTTTATTTCAGTTTGGTCCCGCTTACACGCAAACTAAAGGCAGTGCCAAGTTAAGTCACTTATTGCACCAAGGTATCGATTCATTGGAAGATTACTTTGCGGGTTATCTTCCGGTAATTGCTTATTGTGCCGTTATCCCTTTAGCCATACTCATCGCGGTATTTCCCGTTGATTGGCAATCAGGGTTAATTTTATTAATTACTGCGCCTATGGTGCCATTTTTCATGATACTCATTGGTCATAAGGCACAGCGTTTAAATCAAGAACATTGGGCTAAGTTACAGCGAATGAGCAGTCACTTTCTCGATATTATCCAAGGGTTAACACAGCTTAAAATATTCAACGCGTCACGCAGAGAAATCGCTGCCGTCAAAAAAATTAGTGATGATTATGGTGATGAGACCATGGGCATTTTAAAAATAGCTTTTTTGTCGTCATTTGTTTTAGAGTTTTTAGCTTCTATTTCAATCGCATTGGTGGCTGTGATACTGGGATTTCGTTTGTATTATGGCGATGTGGGTTATGTTTTTGCACTATGGGTTTTATTACTTGCGCCTGAGTTTTATCTGCCTTTTAGACAACTCGGTACTCAGTATCATGCAAAGATGGCTGGCGTTACAGCAGCAGAGGACTTAGTTGAAATACTGAGTCAGCCACAAGTACATTATTCACTAGAAGAAAAATTTACAGCACCATTTGAAATCAGCCTTGTGCAGGCAGAGTATGCTTACCCCGAGCGTAGTAATGCCTTAACTCAAGTAAATATTGAGTTTTCATCTCAGGGGTTATATGCCGTTATAGGCGAAAGTGGCTCTGGCAAGTCAACTTTAATCGACATGGTATTGGGGTTTGTTGAGCCAGATTTTGGTCAAGTAGCAGTCAACGGTCAGCCTTTAACAGCTGCTAATCGTGATCACTGGTTGAAGCATTGCGGATGGATTTCCCAACAAGCACAAGTATTCTATGGTTCATTAGCTTTTAATATTGCCTTATCTGACAATTATCAAGATGACTTGGTGATTGAAGCACTAGAAAAAGCAGGATTAGCTAGTTTTGTGCAAACGCTTGAACAAGGTATTGAGAGTGGAATTGGCGAAGACGGTGCAGGTCTTTCAGGTGGACAAGCACAACGTTTAGCACTTGCGCGAGTATTCTATCATCAACCCGATGTGTTGATACTGGATGAACCAACAAGCCACCTTGACCAGCAAACGGAACAAATCATTACCGCTTCAATCAATGCGTATGCTGAAAATCATATTGTCATTGTTATTGCTCATCGTTTACATACTGTTATCGACGCTAAAAAAATCATCGTGCTTGAACAAGGCAAAGTCATCGAAACAGGCACGCATCAAGAGCTGTTAAATCATGATGGCTATTATGCGCAGCAAATTAACTTATGAGCTGCATTAATGAAGGTGTAAATGTATGAAGGTCTTTATACGCTTAATTAAGTTACTTAAGCCGCAGTTGCCGTTAATGTTACTGGGCGCATTATTGTCAGTCATTACCGTATTAGCCAATATCAGTTTACTGGCAGTGTCAGGCTGGTTTATTACCTTGATGGCTATCGCCGGAACTACGGGCATCACGGTAAATTATTTTACTCCGGCGGCAATTATTCGATTTTTAGCCATAGTTCGCACTGCGGGTCGATATGCTGAGCGGATGTTAACGCATAGAGCAACGTTTAATGCATTAGCATATTTACGTCATTACTTTTATCAACAACTAGAGCCGTTATTACCTTATTATCGAATTAATTTACGTTCGGGTGACCTGTTAGCAAGGTTGCAGCAAGATATAGATAATCTTGATAACTTCTATTTACGAGTACTGTTACCTATAGTGGTTGCGCTAATTTCAGTGCCTATCGTTTGTTATGCCTTAGCGCTTTTCTCATCAACTATTGCTTGGGTCATGCTCGCGGCACTGTTAATTGTTGGCCTTATTTTTCCAGCGATCAGCTATTTAGCGTCAACAGCACTCTCGAAAGAGAAATCTCACTTAGAAAGTCATCTCACTGAAGAGCTAGTCAATGGTATTGGCGCTATTAAAACGCTATTGGTTTATCAAGTTAATATCAGTTATCAGCGCTCAATAGCGAGCATAACCAAGCAATATTATGGTGTGCGTTATCGTTTAGTTAAAATTAATGCCAGATTAAGCGCGATAACCTTTTTACTTATTCATTTATCAGCATTAGCGTGTTTATTACTGCTTTTACCACAGTTATCAACGGGTGAAGTTGACAGTAAATCTTTAGTCGCGGTTGTTTTATTGGTATTGGTGAGCTTTGAAACTGTCAGCAGTTTGCCGTTAGCATTGCAGTTATTACCGCAAAGCCTCGCTAGTGCGCAGAGGTTATTCGCGATTATTGATAAAGAGATACCCACTGATATTGGCGTTGAAACAGTGACACATGGTGACATTCAATTTGAGAACTTCACTTTTAGTTATCCAGAGAGTAAAACGCCTAGTTTACTCGATATTAATTTCTCAATAAAAGCAGGCGAAAAAGTTGCGGTTATTGGCGCAAGCGGAGCAGGGAAGTCAACGTTAGTTAATTTACTGATGGGCTTTTGGCCAACGGGAGATGCGTTGTCATCTACTGAATGTGCATCAACAGCAGATATATCAAATACTACTACTAAAAGTAATAAGGGCAGTATTAGCATTGCACAATGTGATTTAAACTTGATAGCGCGTGAATCTCTACGTCAACACATTGCTTTGATGAGCCAACAAGGACATGTTTTTGAGGCAAGTATTAGTGATAACTTACGCTTAGCTAAACACGATGCAACGCAAGATGAGATGCGAAAAGTCTGTCAACTAGTCAACTTAATTGACTTTATTGATGGCTTACCCAATGGTTTCGATACTTGGTTAGGCACCAGCGGCTCTGGACTGTCAGGTGGACAAGCTCAGCGATTACAAATTGCCCAGTTACTATTGCGCTCAGCCAGTGTCTTGATTTTAGATGAGCCTACCAAAGGCTTAGATCGTCACAATGAAGAACAGATTATGAGTAATATCTTAGCCCATGTTAAACAACAGCAACAAAGCTTACTGGTGATCACTCATAAACCTTTGATGTTAGAGAAAATGGATAAAATAATCGTTATGGAGCAAGGAAAAATTGTTGCGCAAGGCGAGCACAGCCAATTGGTTAACAGTAACGATTATTATCAAAAACTATTAAATTATTTTTAAATACAACTCACGCAATTCACACAACTATGGAGCAGTAAATGAAATCAATGAGCATGAAGGTGTTTTTAGTTAGCACCTTATCAATCTTACCCTTGCTGGCAAATTCAGGAGAAATAGCGACTAACTCAGACACTTTAGCAGCACGATCGTTAGTAAAAGCCTTCGGTAGCGATTTAAAGCACGTATTAAAAACGTCGATGAAATCAGGTGGGCCTATAAAAGCATTGGATCAGTGTCATATTCAAGCTGGCCCCATTGCTCAAGAAAACTCTTTATCATCAGGCTGGGAAATCGGCAGGACTTCATTGAAAGTTCGAAACGAAAACAACGCCTCTGATGAATGGGAAATGACGACACTGCTTCAATTTGAAAAACGTAAAGCGGCAGGTGAAAATTTAAAAACTATGGAATACGCTGAAACGGTAAAAGTAGGCGATAAAAAAGTTTACCGTTATATGAAGCCAATACCTACCGCTGGCTTATGTGTTACCTGTCATGGTGGGGAAATGTCTGAAGAAATCACCAAGAAAATTAAGTCGCTGTATCCTAACGATCAGGCAACAGGGTTTATGGTTGGTGATATTCGAGGGGCTTTCACCTTACAAAAAATAATTAAGTAAAAGCTTGGATAAAATCAGACTATGCTGAGAAGTGCTCAGCAGTGAACAGTGAGTATTAGACGCTTAAAAGGCTTAAAAGCGTTTCTAATACTCGCTGAACAATAAAGTATGTAGTCACTCTATATAAAAGATTATTTCAATAAATACAGCATTGATGTTTTTAATTTCATCGGTTTAACGGGTTTATTCAATAATAAAATTTCGCTATCTTTAACTTCTTTTTTCAGCTGTTTACTGTAATTAGCGGTGATCATCATCACGGGTAATGGTTTATCTCGACAGTGGTTAATTTCTTTTGCTACATCGAAGCCATTTACGCCGTCATCCAGGTGGTAATCGACGATTAATATATCAGCATGTTCATGACTGATATCCACTTGTTGTTGCAAGTCCTCAAGGCTGGTGGCCGTTATTACCACACACTCCCAACCTTCTAAAAGTTGTGACATACCAGCACAAACACTTGCATCATTATCTACCAGCCAAATTTTGCTCTTCGCTAATACTGGGGTATCCATAATATAATTAAGCGGATCACTCGACTGAGGTAAATCACTTATTTTTCCTAACGGTACTTTTACTGAAAACACCGAACCTTTACCTAAGGCAGAGTTAACATTAATCGGGTGTTCCAGTACTTTAGAAATTTTATCGACTATGGCTAACCCTAAACCAAGGCCATTACGAAACGCAGTTTGAGAAGCCTTAAGACGTTTAAACTCTTTAAATATTTCTTTAATTTGGTCTTGAGCAATGCCGGTACCATTGTCCCATACCTCGATAGATAAGTGGTTACCTTGACGTCGACAGCCCAATAACACTTTGCCATTATTAGTATATCTAAAAGCGTTTGATAGAAAATTACGCAGTATGCGGGCGAGTAATACACTGTCGCTGTTTACCACAACATCGCTACTGACATAGTGTAATTCCACTTGAAATTGCCCACTGATTTGTTGGTACTCACTCACTAGATTGTTGAGTAATTCTGACAATTTAAAAGAGCTCTTATCGGCTTTAACTACACCAGCATCAAGCTTTGAAATATCAACCAGCGTTGAGATTAGATTCTCTAAATCGTCTAACGAATTAGCGACCGAGTTAAGCTGATTTTTAGTTTTATCTTCTAAAGGACGTTCCATTAATGAACTGGTAAACAACTGGGCAGCATTTAATGGTTGTAATAAATCATGACTCACGGCAGCAAGAAATTTCGTTTTTGAAACATTGGCAAACTCTGCTTCACTTTTTGCTTTGACTAAATTGGATTGTGCCTGGCGTCGTTCTTCTACTTCCACTTGCAGTTTGTCATTTAAACCTGTCTCTTATACACATCTCCGAGCCCACGAGACCGTACTAGATCTC
>CAJXRC010000150.1 GCA_913058405.1 uncultured Colwellia sp.
ATACGAGATCTAGTACGGTCTCGTGGGCTCGGAGATGTGTATAAGAGACAGCTTGCATCACATGTCCATTCAACTAAAAAAGTTTTGGATGAGATTAAAAGTTACGAAAATCAAATAAAAAACTTTTATGACCATGTTGCCATAGGTTTATCCGCTCAAACTCTTGCGCACGAAGCTAATGAGCAGACAAGAAATATTCGTTTTCATCTTGATTCAGCTAAAAAAAGAGTTAATGAATTAGGTATTAAAGATAATGTTTTAACCAAAGAATTGAATGGTATTAGAGGGGATTCTCAAACACTTTCAAAATCTATATCATCATTGAGTCCTCTGGTTAAGGCACAACGGGAAGTTCTTGAAAAAATCAATATTTCTGATTTTATCGAAGATTACGTCAAACTGCGTATTAATTACTTTGAACGAAAATCTATATTAATAATAGTTAATGATAAATACGACTCTAAAATCATTCAATTTAATAGAGGAAAGTTATTCCAAATAATTGATAACTTAGTTAGAAACTCAGAGCATTGGCTATCTATTTATCAGATACACAACCCTGAACATGAATGCCAGTTAGTTATTGATGTATCAAAAAATAAGATAATTATTTGGGATAATGCAAAAGGGATTAGACCTCCTCTAGAGGATGTATTGTTTGATATGTTTGCATCTGATAAAGAGTTTGGTCAAGGCCTAGGCTTATACATAACGAAAACACTTTTAAGTGAAAAACACTGTTCTATTTCTCTTCTTCAAGAAAGAAACACATATGGCAGAAGGTTTAAATTTGAAATAGAACTGATTGAGGCGATTGTATAATGGACTTACAAATTGATTTTAAAAAGAGTGTATTTGATGCGATTGGAATACATGAAGTTATTTGGATTGATGACAGGTTTGCAGAAACTTCAAATAATCTAGAAGATGAATACTTAGCCGATATTTCTGCTAGGCATGAAAATGAAGATATAGAAGGCATTCAAGACTTTCTTGCATTTGAGGAAGTAAATTGGGAGTTACCCTTTGATGTTATCAAAGGTACGCTTCCAAAAGATGATATAACAATATCTGCTTTTTATAAGCATGTAGGTCAAGGCGTACCAGACCTTTCCCTTTCACAATTTGATAACTTAATAACTTTACTCAATGAAGCATCCAATTCAATGGTGAACCTATCATGCTCTGAATGGGAAGAAAGAAAAGATAACATCCTTAAAGAAGAAGGAGCTAAATTATTTTTAATTGATTTGAATTTTGAAAAAGAAGGTTTAGCAGTTGATCATGGTGAAAGTATCATTTGTGAATTAATGAGCCTTAATACTGAAAACTGTTACTTTGTTCTCTTCACAAGTGAGACTAATGTAGGAATTGAAGAAGAGTCCGCACGAAAGAGTGTGATTGATAAGTTGGCTCCTGGTACAGATCATCACCACTTCTCTGTTTTATCTAAAAACATCCTTGATGAAGGTGATGGAAAAGTATCACTAGATTTTAAATCAGCTGAGTTCTTAAAAAGAATATTTTTAAGAAAGTTGACTAGTGAAATGGTGGATACTGTAAAAGCCACAATATCTACCTCATTGGATGCTTTGAAATATGACCTAAGCCAAAATTCAATCTATGAAGTCGATACAGCCATTTTTAGTAAATCTTTAGGAGAAGGCTTATCTGAATTTGATTTGTTACACAGGCTTTTTGCTATTAAGCAAAGAGAGGTTATGCATAAAAATTTAACTGATAACCCTGTTCTTATCGATAAATTAAAAAGCTTTCGCTCTGTGCAAGGCTCGATAACAGATAAACACGAAGATGCATATATTAAAAAATCAATGATGACTTCTACTCATTTTATTTCGTTAAGACATAATGAGATGTTTGATTTATCAATAAATATAATGCATAGCCCTTTATCATGTGGTGATGTTTTTAATTTTACGCAAGGCGAGGTTGTAAAGCAGTATATTTTGATTGATCAGCTTTGCGATTTAAATGTTCGAGGAAGTACGGGGGAAAGAATTGCGAAAGAAGTATTATTAGTCCCTTTTGAAGTGAAAAAGAGAAGTCCAGCTGAATTTAGAGATGACCAAAACTTAGATAAATATTACATGATGCAAAAAGCATCTGATTCAATAAAGAAAGAATACTACAGATTTGATTTTAGCGGTGCTATTAATGTCAATTCTCACCTTCTTGATATGGCTGTTTTTAATACGAAAGGAGAGTTGAGCTTTACTGTAGGACAAGAAGATGATGACCTATTATTTCTTCCTGGATGGATTAAGCGTTTTGTCACATTTAAAGAATGTGTAATTAATGAAGACCGATTAAAGGAAAGTCTACCGGCTAAATATAAGCTATTTACTATGTTTGATGATGATAAATTTCCTGTGACCATGACAGATAAAACTATTTCGATGAACGGCAAAAGAATTAAAAAATTACGTACTCCATTTATAGAAGAGTTAATGTCTAGTTATTATGTCGATTATAAAGCTCGGTCTGCGTTTGAAATCGATTTCACTTAATCATTCCACATTAGGCACCTACTAAAGCTTATAAAGTTCTCTAGCTAGGTGACTAAGCTCTTTCTACCAATATTCAACATAAAGTGATTTAATTAGCTATCCCTAGATAGTTATTTAAATCTGCTTCAGTAACGTTTGTAATCGATAAAGCACTGACATTGTTCCCATCTAAGTAAACCAAAGAATCACATATCACAGAAAACAAACCACAAATATCTGCGCAACTTTCAATTCTGGGTTTTGTTAAATACCTTGTTGATTGGTGAGCACCAATATGTGAATTCTTCACAGAACTTTTAAACAAGCTTAAGTTTAGTAAGTTATTTAAAGTCGAATAGCTAATGCCCGTTTTATTTGAAACTGCTGTCACAAGGTGTGGGTTTACTTTTAATAAAATCACTGTGTGTGCAACATCTAGTAATAGCTTATCTTTTGCTTGTTTTTTTACAGAGCTATTAAACTTACTTCTATCGAAATTATTGAACCACTGCTTATGAGTTTTGAATAGCTTATCTGCAGAGATTTCAAATATAGACCTAATTGAACAAGCGATTAATGGTAAGAACTCATCCTTAGATTTTGAAGAATATGCTTTATCTACGGCATGTATAATTTCAGAAACGGATTCTAAATTCACTTGATATCCGGACCCCGACTCGATTGTGAAAATAGATTTATCTTGGTCCTGAGCTTTACCAGATATATTAGAAACCTTTTTATCAAAAGTCAGTGTTAATTCACTAGACACGAGATTAGTGTGAGAATCTTGGTATCTAAAGTTAATTATTTTTTCACAAGGCTCTTCAATTGATTGTAAAACATTGTTCATTAGTTGCTGCCCGGAAACAGTTATCTCTACTTCACTTATTTTAACATCTTTTCCTAAGCTATCTTTGACCTGAAAAATGTACTTTTCAATGTCTATTTGATGGGAAGGTATGTAAAAGGCAACTGGTTTTTGTCTGTCAATTAGTATTGATGCGGTTTTATCTTTAGGCTCTATAGAGTTTGAATTTTGCGCCGCTTTTCCTGTTGGAACCTTTTTGCCGTGAGCACTGTTTTGCAGCTCTTTCTTTAGCTCCGCACCATTAGTTTGAATAAGTTCATTAAGGCTTTTAAGATTTTTGACTAAGCTTTTGGTTAAACTATTCTCAACAAAGTTTGTTCTATCTGAATTGAAATCGATATCATTACTGTGACTATACAAATTAACTCTACCTATCATCTGAGGTAGGGTTTCACCTGAACTTTTTTTCCTAAGGGCTTCAGGGTCAAAAATCACATTATTATTAAAAAGATTTCGGTTAATATACACAAGAGGGTGAAGAGAATCGTCGTGTATTCTCCTATTCAATGCAGATATCGATTTTGAGTTTTTACCTGGACCAAAGAAAAAAATGATTAACTCTATATCAATCGAATAATCTGTTGTTGGTAAAGATGATGGACCTGGAAGTGACTTGAGAAATAGCCCTTTGTGGTAAAAATTAATTTCATTATCTTTTGATTTATACAATACATGAAATAACTGGTTCCCTTCACTTTCTTTCACAAAAGGTTTGAGACTTCTAGTTGTGTAGGTTTTTTGTTGATTTCCTACTTCAATATTAATACCAAAAGAATCATCCATGATTGTTGCTGCCAACTTTTCTGCAACCCTATCGTCGGATAAATCATCCAATAATTCTTCAATCATTTTTGCATTTGAATATACGGTAATTGAAGTTCCTTTGTGTGTATGAGAATTAGCCGTTATTGGAATTTCAATTCCAGAAAGGTCTTCTTTGGATACTAGTTCGGATATGTCTACGGAAAAAATGCTACGTACTTCATTCTTACATGTTACCCATTTAACTTTATCACCAAACTTAAACGCAGCAAGGAACCCAAGTCCTTTTGAGCCTTGAGTGATTCTTTTAATGCCACCTTGTTCTATTACATGGCCATAGCTTTTTGAGCTCTGCGAAATATGAAAAAGCTTATCAATTTCACTGGTTCCCATACCGTTACCATTATCGGAAATTGTTATTGTCTGTTTAGAAGGGTCAATTTTGATAGTAACATCAGGTGAAAATGCATCATATGCATTCTTAATAAGTTCATTCAAAGCAAATAATGTTGAAGGGATTTTTTGCGAAAGCTCTTTAATAAGCTTTCCACCAAACTTGAATTTAGCAGATGACATGTAAGCAATTTCCTTGTCTTTAGATAATTAGGATTTTCTCCATTTAATTGTTTGTTATTAAAGCATATTTATTATCTGTGGTCGATACAGGTTTACTGAAATGTTGATGCAAATTAAGTTCTGATATTGACTGTGATTCAATTTCCCTAATTCCGTTTCATCTAATACTGATATAGGCCTTATTGCCAATGCTTAGGGATACTCAAATCAAATGAATTTGCTGCATATTTTAGCATGGTAATTATTTCTTTATGTTTTACTTGGTCGAAGTCAACATTAGCTTCTCGTTGTTCAATAAGCTTTTTAAGCAAAGGTAAGTTAAACATTTCAAGCTTGTAAAAATTATTCCAGTTTGGCTCACCAAATAAATTATAAATCAATTCAGTTCCATCTCTTTCGCTAGCTAGGCGCTTTTCCCCAACAATCAAGCCTTCGGCTTTTTCAGCTTCGTGTTTATCTTCATATGTATTAAGTAACTTCATCTATCTATCCTATTTATTAATAACATTTCGTAACATGGAAACACTCCAATCGGACTATTTTTTAAATAAATAACCAGATTGACGATATATACCCTTTAAGCTTTTCAATTAATGATTTAAACAATACTTAGTTAAATATCTAAGCGATACTTTTTTATCATCAATAATCGAAAGACTAATTCCAACCTTGGTACTAGTGTGTCTTATTCGTAATAGTTAAGGTGCCTTATTATCCATCTGCTATTTTAAGTGCCTTTAACCCTGCTGTAGGTAAGCTACCTATTGATGCTTGTTCTATGTGTTCACTCCACCAGGACATCAATTCTCTTCGGCTCTCTAAGTATTCTGCACGATTGTAGGCACGTCTAACTTCATTTTTATCGACATGAGATAGCGCCGCTTCAATTACATCAGGATTTAAGCCTTCTTCATTGAGTGTTGTGCTAGCTAGGGCGCGTAGGCCATGGGCGACTAATCTATTTTTATATCCCATACGTATGAGTGCTTTGTTTGCTGTTTCAACATTACAGTGCCTTTTATGGTCGATATGTGATGGGAATAAATGTTTTCGATGACCAGTAATAGGTTTTAAACGTTCAAGTATTTCTATTGCTTGTTCGGTAAGTGGTACTTTATGCTCTAATCGCATTTTCATGCGTTCGGCAGGAATAACCCACAATTTACTCTCTAAATCTATTTCTGACCACTCTGCTTTAGCGCTTTCGCTGGGGCGAGTCATTGTGTGAAGTTGCCACTCAATTAAACACCGGGTGACTAGCTTAATACTGGCGTAACTGATGTCCTTCATTAGTTTACCTAATTCATCAGGCTTAATGGTGGGCATATTAGTTACTTTAGGGGCTGAGAATGCGCTACGTATCCCTGATAAAGGATTGTGTTGTAATATCCCTGTATTAAGCGCATGGGTCATTATATTGTTTAAATGACCAATGATTTTCCCTGTTGTTTCTAGGTTACCTTTAGCTGCTAAAGGTTTAAGTGCTTCAATAGCCTCTGGGGCTAATATCTTGTCTATTGGCCTGTGACCTAGCTTAGGAAAAACGTGGTTTTCAAACTTACGCCATAGGCTTTTAGCTGTATTTTCTGCAATGGTAGTCTTCTTGATGGCAAACCAATCTGTCGCAACACTCTTTAACGTATGGCTAGCTAATAGCAATTGCTCTCTGTGCTGGTCATCTTTGTATTCTTTAGGGTCGATATCTTTTGCTAAAAGCTCTCTTGATGCTACTCGCTTCTTTCTGGCCTCTAGTATTGATACTTCTGGATAAGCTCCAAGACTTAATGAAGTACGTTTTTTTGTGAAAGGTTTAAAGTAATCTAACAGCCATTGTTTAGAGCCATTTGGCATAATACGTAGTTGTAAGCCGTCACCGTCAGATAGCTTATAAATCTTATCTTTAGGCTTTGCCTGTTTAACTTGTGTATTGGTAAGAGGATTTACTTTTTTAGCCATTTTAGTAGTACAACTTTTGTTAGATAAATGCTGTACTACTAAATGTACTACTAAAAAGTGCAGATGTCACGGGACAGGAATGGAAGGTAATGGACATAAAAAAACCCGTAAAGCTTGTTTTATAAGGCTTTACGGGTCTTTAATGGTTCTTAATGAACCCTGATTTGGTGCTCGCTACGGGACTCGAACCTGTGACACCTTGCATGTCATGCAAGTACTCTAACCAACTGAGCTAAGCGAGCACATGTTGATAACTCAACGAGCGCTATGTTAGCTTTTGGTTAATCGCCTTGCAAGTAGTTTTGTTTAATTCAATTGAAAAAAAGATTCGTTTGCTGGTTTAACCATCAATATGTCCGAAAGTTGGGCTAGTCATCTATTTTACCTGAAGAAATATGTACCAAGTTGTCAGTTTCTTCCGGCACAAAAGTATTATTCTTAATTCGCTGTTGAATTATTTGTAAGCGCCAAGCAAGCAATATTGCTGCTGTGGTCAAACCAACAATAAAACCAATCCAAAAGCCATAAGGTCCTATTCTCGGAACAATCCAATCGGTTACCCCTAAAATTAAGCCGACAGATAAACCCACAAGCCAATAAGATACAAAGGTTATATACAATATCGACTTAGTGTCTTTATAGCCGCGTAATGCTCCTGCAGAGACAACTTGAATGGTATCTGAGAATTGATAAATAGTAGCAAGTAACATTAAACTGGCTGCTAATTCAATAACGGGGGCTTCTGTACTATAAATTCCAGCGATTTGCGTTCTGAAAAGCACCGTTATTAGCGCCGTGATACAAGCTAGGGCTAAGCCAAGCACAATTGAATACAAGGTATAGTCTCTGGCTTGTTTGAAGTCTTTATTACCAATAGCAAAGCCGACTTTAATGGTGGTAGCCATGGCTATGCTTAACGGCACCATGAACACTAAGCCAGTAAAGTTTAATGCGACTTGATGACTTGCGACAACTTGCGCGCCAAAGGGCACTAAAATAATGGCAACAATAGCAAAAAGACTCACTTCAAAAAGAAGTGATAAAGCGATTGGAATACCTAAACCAAGAATTGCTCTTATTTCAGCAAAGACAGGCCAATAAAACGCACTAAATAAATTTGCTTGTTTGAGTACCTTTGAGTAAAAGCAATATACAAGCATACTGATAAACATTGACCAGTAAACAAGTGCTGTAGCTACTCCACACCCGGCACCACCTAGAGCAGGCATGCCAAATTTTCCATAGATGAATATATAATTAGCAGGGATGTTAACCAGTAAACCTATGATACTAATAACCATCGTTGGTTTGGTGTATGAAAGGCCTTCGGAATAATTTCTTAGTACTAGGTATAAACAAAACCCAGGTGCACCCCAAACAATAAAGCCTAAATAATCGAACATCAACTCTTCAAGGTTGCTCTCTAAAGTGACAAGAGGTGACACTATCGGAATGAGCAGGTAGTAGAGAAGTATCAGTGATAAACCTAACACTAAAGATATCCAAGCAGTTTGGTAAGTTTGTTCCACTATTTTGGTATAGTTTTTGGCACCGGCAAGCTGAGAAACAATGGCAGAGAGCGCCATTATTAAGCCATAAATGGTCAATATAAGTGGTAACCAAATACTATTTGCCACGGCAACCGCAGCTAAATCAGTAGCGCTGACACGGCCAGCCATAACAATATCGACGAATCCCATTAAATTTTGAATTAATTGGGCGATTAAAATAGGGTAAGTGAGTTTTAATAAGCTTTTACTGTGGGTGAAGAAGTCAGCTAAATTCATGTCGTCGGTTACTTTAGTAAAGAAGGAGGGAAAACGATTATTGGGTAGCGCTAATTTTCAAGCATCATAGATGAGATAGCCCAAGCAAACAAGGCTAAAAATCTCTTAGGAAGTAAAGTAACTAGGTTTTATTAGTACAATTTATTGAGTTGTGAATAATGAAGTCTAGAAGACTTGTTCATCATCACTATCTACTGTTAATTGAATTTTTTTTCTATATTCATCAACATGTAAGTTGTAGTGTATTTCCATACAACAAGAAGGGCACTCATCGTAATAATCTTGATCACCAGCAGAGGCATCTACAGTGGCATGCAAGTGGTGACCACAATGAGGGCAAGTAATGCGTTTTTCACTGAGTTTATTAGACATATAACCTCCATAAATATGTAATACCAATCGGACTAATTTATTGATCACTTAGCGAGAATTAAAAGGCTTAGAGGCAAGGCATTGATTGAAGAGAATGATTATTCCCTTGCTAAAATCAATAACGCCGCATATAAGCCTTTCAAACTCGCCCTTCGGGAACTCATTATCAAACTGATAACGTCACAAAATCAATGAAATATAGACTAACTATGTTTAACCAATTTTACTTGTTTTAAGCTCGATAATGTAGCTCTAAGCTGATCAATAACTTAACGCGTTTGGTATTACTATATTTTTCATGTTTACTTTATGAGTTAAACCAAAAAATTAAGCGTTAACTTAATTCTTGCGCTTAACTTTACTCTTTCATATTAATATTTAGCTTTGATGCTTAACTTTGATGTTAGGTCAGTCGCATTAATTTATTTGTATTAACACTAAAATGTTTTACACTGCGTCAATGAAAAACAAAGCCCTAAAATCCGAACTTTCTTCAATAAAAGCCAAAGTTCGCGCGAATATTGAAGCCCGCGCGCTAAGTAAGAATCAGCAGAAAAAAGCTGATAAATCATTACAACAAACTAATGAGTCTATCAAAGAAGTATTGCCTGATGAAAAGCAACTCTTTGCCGAAGCTGTCGGCCAAGTTAAGCCTTTGGTTAACGACACAGTCCGCTTAATTAAAAGTGGCCATAAGTCTAACACTTCCCTAAAAAATGACCAAGCGTATAACAAGGCAAATAAGGCCATCGCACAATTTCATTTTTCTGATGAGTTTGAACCTAACTTAAATAAACAGGGACCAATGAAATACGTTCGTGAGGGTGTTGACAGCTTTGAAGTCAAAAACCTTCGTCGTGGTCATTATCGTCCCGATCTTATTCTTGATTTACATGGTCTTGACCAACATCAAGCAAAGAAAGAGCTAGCGGCCTTACTCTTTGCATGCCAAAAGGAACACGCACAATGTATATGCGTTGTTCACGGTATAGGCTCACATATTTTAAAAAATAAAGTGCCACATTGGTTAGTGCAACATCCCGATGTAATGGCATTTCACCAAGCCCCATTAGAATGGGGCGGGAATGGCGCTATCTTGGCGTTAATCGAATTAAAGGATAAGTATAATCGCGATTAATAGCTAAGCACTAACAAAGCTCGATAGGTGAAACAAGACGTTGCAGCGTCCCTTGCATCTTCTCAGTATCATAATCAATGTGCGCAATACCGGCAGTAGCAAAAATGGGTGCATTTTCCGATTGTGTTAATTCTGCGACTAAGTAGCTAACTAAAGGCATATGAGAAATTATTAACAAGCTTTGGTTGTTCTCAACTGGTGTTTGCTCTGTTGAGGCTGCTAATTGTTCACTGCACCAACCATCAATAAAGTCATGTACCTGTTTAGCGTCACCTGAAGGTGTAATAAATTCGACTGTGGTAATCATTGTTTGCATGCCTGTAGTTGCTAGTTCACACGTTTGTTGAGCTCTAACATAAGGGCTGACAAAGACTTGTTTCGGACTTACCTGCATTTTTTGCAACCAATTAGCCATCATTTTCGCTTCGATTTCACCTTGAACGGTTAACGCTCTTTGGCTGTCATCACGACTGCCCTGCTCAATAAAATTTTGAGCTTCTCCGTGGCGCATTATATAAAGTTGCATTAATTCTCTCGACGACTACTTGTGAATTACAATAGCGATATATGTCAATTTTTAGCATTTTTATGAATTTAATCGGCTAAAGTATTGAGTCTAAGTTATTTTTGCGGCTATAGTAATAGAATTAAACACGCATTAATAACAACAGTTAAGAATAAATAGGCTTTTTTTATTCCTTTAAGTAATTAAGGAATTTCTTTATCTCCCTGTTGAATTCAGAAACTACTCATATTCTCGTCATACGCTTTGTTGTTTAAAGTGTTCTTAGGAGCCTTAGTGTTGAAACAAAGCCCCAATGATTCTAAGCAATATCAAGCAATTACTCTAAACAATGGTTTACGCGTACTGCTTATTCATAACGATGAAAGTACTAAATCCGCAGCGGCTTTAGCGGTTAATGTCGGTCACTTTAATGATCCAAGTGATAGACAAGGTTTAGCGCACTTTTTAGAGCACATGTTATTTTTAGGGACAAAAACCTATCCTGATGGCAGTGAATATCAAAAATTCATTAATCAACATGGCGGAAATCACAATGCCTGGACCGGCACTGAACATACTTGTTTTTTCTTCGATATTAGCGCAACACATTTTCTATCTGCATTAGAGCGCTTTAGTGAGTTTTTTATTGCTCCCCTGCTTGCTGATGATTTTGTCGTTAAAGAGCGTGAGAATATTGATGCTGAGTTTACGTTAAAATTAAAAGATGATATCAGACGCTTATACGATGTTCACAAAGACACCATTAACCCTAAGCACCCATTTTCTCAATTCTCTGTCGGTAACCTAGATACACTTGCAGACAGAGATGGACAAAATATAAGCCAAGAGTTGCAAGCCTTTTTTCAAAAATACTATCGTGCAGACTATATGACGTTAGCGCTTGAGGGACCTCAAAACCTCAAAGAATTGAAGCATATTGCTGAGCAACTTTTCAGTCTAATACCATCAGCCGACTCACCCTTGCCGGATATTGATGAGCCTTTATACTTACCCGAACATCAAAACATCAAAATAGATGTTTGCCCTGTGAAGAATGATCACCAGCTTATTATCAGCTTTGCCATGGAAAGCATTGATCAATATTACCTAGACAAACCGGAGTCAATCCTCGCCTATTTGTTAGGTCATGAAGGTAAAGGCAGTATTTTATCATCCCTGAAAAAACAGCAATGGGCCCTTGCGCTAACAGCAGGCTCAGGTATCAATGGCTCTAATTTTAAAGATTTTAATATCAGTATCGCATTAACTGAATTAGGCGAGAAACACCTTAATGAGGTTGTTGATATTGTATTAGCTTATATTGCGTTATTAAATAATACCGATATAGCTGAATACCTGTCTCTTATACACATCTGACGCTGCCGACGAAGAGGATAGTGTAGA
>CAJXRC010000151.1 GCA_913058405.1 uncultured Colwellia sp.
ACGAGATCTAGTACGGTCTCGTGGGCTCGGAGATGTGTATAAGAGACAGGCACAAATTAGTCCGATAAAGCTAGATAATAACCAAGGACGAATTCCAGCTTGTGGTAATTCAGCGCCCATAAATTTAGCTAGGTAATCTGCACCAACCGTTTGCAAAATAAAGCCCATTAGCAAACCTGCGACAATAGAAAAAACTGTCACTAAACATAAGTGCAAAAGAAAAATATTGCGAATAATCTTACGACTACCCCCTAGTGTTTTCATCATTGCCACGGGATCGTATTGCCTTTCACAATAACGTTTCGCTGAAACTGCCATAGCAACAGCAGCTAACATAATACCAAATAGACCCGCAAGTAACAGAAATCGCTCCGCACGGTCTAAGTTACTGCCTAAGGGAGATTGTCTATCTTTGATACCTTCCCAGCTTTGGTTACTTTTAAGTTGTGGCTTAAGCCAGGCATAGTAATCACTTAGCTGTTGCTCATTACCTGCAAAAAGAAGACGATGAAAGACTCGGCTTCCTGCTTGAACAGCTTTAGTGGTGGGGATATCATCATAGCTTAAGAGTACGCGTTTATTACCTGATAAAGAGAAAAATGGTGCGTCAGGCTCTTTTATTAAGACCTTACTGACATTAAAAACTCCCGCTCCTAATTCAACACTATCACCTACCTTAACATCAAGCGTATAAAACAAACCTTCGCTAAGCCATACTGAACCAGCTTTAGGCCCTGTATCGACTTCATATGCTTGACCCGTTAACGTATCTTTAATCGTTAGTTTACCTTTGAGAGGGTATGCATCACTTCCTGCTTTTACCGAGCCTAGTACTAACTCATCATTGGCAAATAACATGGAATCAAAATAGAGCACTTTAGCCGTTTTTAGACCAAATTCATTTGCTTTTGTTAGTAATTTTGGATCAACGGCATGATTACTCGACAACCGACGGTCTGCAGCAATAAAGTCACTGCTTTTCTGCGCAATATTTAAACCGATTCGCTCTGTAATTGCAGACAGACTAAATACCGTGAGTACAGCTAATGCAATCGCAGCAAAGATAATTGTTAATTCTCCACGCCTAAATTCTCGTGAGAATAGCTTAAAAGCCAGCTTAACCCACATTGGCAGCTACCCCTTCACTTATTTTCTCAAGTTGACCACCTTCAATATGTATAATGCGCTGACATTGCTTTGCTAATTGTTCGTCATGAGTAACCAGCACTAGCGTAGTACCATTTTGTTTATTTAAGTCGAATAATAACGTTTCAATTAAATGCCCATTTTTACTATCCAAGTTAGCTGAAGGCTCATCAGCAAAAAGGATTTTAGGTGAGCCAATGAACGCTCTAGCAATAGCTACACGTTGTTGCTCACCTCCTGATAATTGTGATGGGTAATGTTCAAGCCTATGTGAAAGTCCAACTTTATCCAGTAACTCAATTGCTTGCGCTTTAGCATCATGATCGCCGGCCAGCTCTGCTGGTAACATCACATTTTCAAGTGCAGTTAAACTTTGTACCAGCATGAAAGATTGGAAAACAAAGCCAATTTTTTCTGCTCTTACTCGAGCACGCGCTTCTTCATCAAGTGAACTTAAGGCTTCACCATCAAGATGCACATCACCTTGGCTTGCAACATCAAGTCCCGCTAACAGACTCAATAAGGTA
Source organism: uncultured Colwellia sp. (assembly GCA_913058405.1). Taxonomy (GTDB): domain Bacteria; phylum Pseudomonadota; class Gammaproteobacteria; order Enterobacterales; family Alteromonadaceae; genus Colwellia. The sequence continues at coordinate 1,674 of CAJXRC010000151.1, forward strand.
GACTTACCTGATCCTGAGGCACCAACAATTGCGACAGACTCTCCTGACTTGACAGAAAAGTTTATATCGCTAAGGATAGTAAGGCTTCCTTCAAGTGTACTGACACGCTTTGTAAGCCCCGACACTCGAATAACATTTAACTGAGAAAGTACTGACATGACTCGTTTTTTCCTAAAATCTATTATTATTTTAATTTTGACAACTCTATCATTTGCCAGCTTAGCAAATAACAGAATTTTACTTATTGGTGATAGCTTAAGCGCTGGCTATGGCCTTGAGCAAGCACAAGCATGGGTTCATTTGTTACAAAATAAATATAAAGAAGATAATAAACCTGTCACCATCATTAATACCGCTATCAGTGGTCAAACTACGGATAATGCCTTATTGAAAATTGATGCGTGGTTAACAGCGCATAAACCTAGCCATGTGCTAATTGAACTCGGTGGTAATGATGGTATTAGAGGCTTCCCAGTTAAATTGCTACAAAAACATTTAACTGAGCTTGTGACAAAAAGCCAGAAAATTGGTGCAAAAGTCGCTTTAATGGAAATTCAAATCCCTCCAAATTTAGGGCCAAGATATCGTAAAATGTTCACTGATAGTTATGGAAAAGTTGCAAATCAAACAGGGGCTCACCTTATGTCTTACTTTATGACAGATATTGCCGTAGACCCTTCACTAATGCTCAATGATAACTTACACCCAAATGCCAAAGCACAGCCCATCATTCGTGATTTTATGTATGGAGAAATAGATAAATGGCTGCAAGAGTAATACAAAGAAAATCATCATAAAGCGTTAAATCAAAGCTAGTCTAACCGGTTGTTTTTAAGGTAAACTTATCTTCGTATCTTGAGTGCTTTCCATCGTATTCACCATGAAAGCAACATCGGTTAGATGTATCATTGTCAAAATATATACCCGTTACCATTCAAGATACTAATTTCAGAGTGCTTGATGGCGTTAAAATCACTTTCTACGACGTTAAATAATCACATCGTAGAAGTGACTATGCTTAAATTATTTTCCTAGCCTAAAGTGGTTTTAATACCCATTAAAAACTCTGCGCTTTGATTGATAACAGGTATAGACCTGCATCACTTTCATAAACACACAAAATATTTCTATTTAGTAAATCAACGCAAATTAGAGCAATACTATGGACTTTATCTGGATACTTTTCGCTTTCATCTGTGGCTTAGTGGCAAAAACAATTTCTTTACCCCCTTCTATTGGTTTCCTCGCCGCAGGATTTATTTTAAACATCGCTGGTTATCAAGCAGATGAAAGCTTAAGTGTGTTGAGTGACTTAGGTATTACCATCATGTTATTCACCATAGGCTTAAAACTTAACGTGAAAAACCTATTTAAAACAGAAGTGTGGTTTGGTTGCTCCATTCATACTTTACTTTGGATTGTTGTCACCTTAACGTTTGTTAAAATACTTACCTTAGCATCGGTAAGTTATTTCAGCGATTTAGACCTAACAACTGCAGCGCTGATTGCTTTCGCCTTAAGTTTTAGTAGTACGGTTTGTGTCATAAAACTCTTAGAAGAAAATGGAGAAATGCGAACTCGTCATGGTAAATTAGCCGTCAGTATTTTGGTCATTCAAGATATTATTGCTGTTGCTTTTTTAGTTGCGGCAACCGGTAAAATACCGTCAGTGTGGGCATTTTCATTACTCGGTTTATTCTTAATAAAACCTCTTATTAACAGAGTTATCAATCATGTTGGTCATGGAGAACTTATTACCTTAATGGGCTTCTTTTTAGCGCTAGGCAGCTATGAATTATTTGAATTGGTCAATATTAAAGGTGACTTAGGTGCATTGCTTGTCGGTATGTTTTTAGCTTCTCATATTAAAGCTACTGAAATAAATAAAGCCTTAATGAACTTTAAAGATATATTTTTAATTGGTTTTTTTCTTTCTATCGGGTTTACTGCGATACCAACTGTAGAGATGTTAGGTTTAGCGGCCTTATTAATATTATTAATCCCTATTAAGTTTGTCATGTTTTACGGGATTTTTACCTTATTAAAAATACGTTGTCGTACTGCTTTCTTAAGCGCCCTGTCATTGAGTAACTTTAGTGAGTTTGGATTAATTGTTGGCGCATTGAGTGTATCTTCTGGCTGGCTCAGTAACGATTGGCTAGTGATCCTAGCGTTGGGCATGGCCATTTCATTTATTTTAACCAATATTATTTATCGATTTGCCCATACACTGTTTACTAATCACAGAGTTTTTTTATCTCGTTTTGAGCGACAAACCAAACTCGAAGAAGATAATTTTAGCCAACCTTGCCAACGACCTATTGTAATCATCGGTATGGGTCGAGTTGGTATGGGTGCTTATCAAGCAATTAATAGCCACGGTACCAATCCAGCATGGGGTTTAGATGCTGATAAGGAAAAAATAACGTGGCTACATAGCAAAGGAATGGAAGCGTATTACGGCGACGCAGAAGATATCTACTTTTGGGAAAGCATTGATCTATCAAAACTTGAACTTGTATTACTCGCACTACCCTCAGTACAAGATATCATCAACATTACTAAACAGTTAAAGGCAGCGAATTATAAAGGTAAAATTGCTGCTGTAGCTCGATACGACGATGAACGTAAGCAACTAGAAGCATTTGGTATTGATAAAGTTTTTAACTTTTATACCGAGGCGGGTGTAGGTTTTGCTGAGGAAAGCTTAGCTTTATTGCCTCAAGCTATGCGATAGATGATGGAATAACTTAACCACTTATCTTAGATGATTTGACTTAGTTTAATGCGTAGAAAGGTCTAGAGAAAACAAGTTAACATGGGCTTTTTCAGCAGTGAACAAAGCCGGTTTAAAAAGAATAAACCACAGTAAAAAAATAAGTAAGCATTTGTATTAAAAAGTAAAAATAAATAAATAAAAAAACATTAGCAATTTAAAAAACTTACACTAAACTTAATTGCACAAGCTTAGCGTACAGTAAGGATTTTGTTGCTAAGGTGTGAGTACATAGTTTATTTTTGTTTTTATCTTAATTGCCAGATAATGGTTAATTAGCGCACGGCTCAACCCCTGAGCCAATTTTTGAGCCCAGACATTTGTCTGGGCTTTTTTTATCTCATTCATTCGATATAAAAGTGACTTATAGCTTAAAAAGACGATTGAAATTATCACTTGAAAGTTTAGCTATTTCTTCAACTGATTGACCTCGAATACTTGCCAGATGTTTGGCTACTTCGACAACATAAGCGGGTTGATTTTCTTTGCCACGGTGAGGGACAGGTGCAAGATATGGCGCATCAGTTTCAATTAACAATTTATCATCAGGTACTAATGCAGCAACCTCTCTCAATGCAGTAGCATTTTTAAATGTTACTATCCCCGAAAATGAAATATAAAAACCCAATGCTATTGCCTGCTCAGCCATATCCCAGCTTTCGGTAAAACAATGAAGGATACCACCTACCTGCTCTGCTCCTTCGCTACGAAGTAATGCTAAAGTATCTTGCTGTGCTTCGCGAGTATGTATGATCAGTGGTTTATTTAACTGCTTCGCTACATGAATATGTTTTTTAAATGAATCAAGTTGTAGCTCCTTAGTTTCAGGAGCGTAATGATAATCTAACCCCGTTTCACCAATCGCAATAACACGTTCATTTTGGCTTAAGGCCAATAACTGCTCAGGTATAATTTCATCTTCTTGATTTAAAGGGTGAGCTCCACAAGTAAGCAATACATTGTCATAGTGCGCTGTTTTTTCCGCCATTTCAGGAAAGTCAGCTAACGTAACGCTGACACAGAGTAATTTAGTTACATTAGCTGCTTTTGCTGCCTCAATAACATTATCTAAATTGTTATCATACAGTGATAAATTAAGTCGATCTAAATGGCAATGAGAGTCTATAAACAACGAGGAGCTCCTGTGTTTTATATTAGTTAATGAATAGTGGGTGTATGTCACTTACTTGTGACAAGAAATCAAGCTACATAGTTAGCGTAGGCTCTGAAGAATTTAAGTGTCGAGCAATTATTTGCTCAATTTGATGACGTACTTTTTCCGGATCTTTTACAAACGTAACACCAACGCCTGGAGGTGTACCATTCTGTGCGCCTACTGGGGTTAGCCAACATACTTCACCTTGGACAACAGACTCTTCTAACGCATCTGGCAATAAAATATGTAACTCAACTTCGTCACCTAAGTCATATTGACGTGGTGTACGTACAAAGACGCCACCTTCATTGAGAAATGGCATGAAGGCAAGGTATAAATCACGGTCTGAATAAAACTCTACGTTTAATGGAACCAAGTTGGTCTCCTAAATCGATGGTCTAACGATATCATTTATCGTCATAAGTAACTGTTCACCGACGAATTGTCGATTAGCTTGCAGGTAAGACTTTATCAGTTTATTACTAGTGATGATAGCTTGATATATTTGATTAAGTACTTGCGCTGAAATCTGTTTGTTAGCCATCATTGATGACTTTCCCGTTATATTATTAAGGTAATATTCTCTTAGTAAATTACAGGTGATTTTTTCTAACCAACGTAAGCTATGTTTACTATCAACAATTTGGCTGAGCAATTTATTTTCACTTTTACCTTGCGTTAAATAATCTAAATAGTTTTCACTAAAATCTTGAAATTCTTGATAAATAGCTTTATCGGTTAATTCAGGTAATTGGGATAAATTAACATAAGCATTAACTTGCTCACTTACCATTGAACTATTTGAGCCTTGAGAATATCCATTGTTAGACACATTGAGCTGTGCTAGCAAGGCGTCACCTATTATAGGCCTAATGACATACAGGGCACATCGACTGACTATTGTCGGTAATAAGCTATCAAGGTCCTCTGTGATCAATACAATATAACTATTTGGTGTTGGCTCTTCTAACGTTTTTAATAATGCATTAGCTGCAGCAACTGTCATAGTTTGAGCTTGTGGAATTAATATTGTTTTCACTGTGCCTAACTGTGCTGTTTTCTCAAAAAAAGCATTGCCACGGCGAATATCATCAACCCCTAAGGTCTTGTTATCAGTATTTAGTAATAAATGGTCCGGATAGTTATCTGTTTTCTTTAATAAACAGGATTTACATTGACCACAAGCTTCACTGACGGCCTCACCTCCATTAGGATGAGTTATTGATAACGGATTTTGGCATATTAACAATTCAATTAACCACTTTGCCAATGCGTCTTGACCAGAACCTTCGATGCCCTGAATTATAATGGCATGTGCTAAGGTGTTTTGTTGGTATTGACGGCTCAGTTGCACTTGTTTTTCGCGGCACATTTGTAACATTTTTGTTCTCTAGCCTTTCTTTGTTTCAGCAATAAATCCAATAACCGCTTTTTCTACCTCTTGATGCACTTGCAGCATTGCTTGTGCCGCATCAACAGTGACAATTGAGTCGTCTTGCTCGGCGAGCTCTCGATACTTGTTATGAACACGAATAAAAAAGTCCATTTTCTCTAATTCAATTCGATCTAAGTCACCACGAGCTTTGGCACGAGATAAACCAATATGAGGGTCTATATCTAAATACAGTGTGATATCAGGACTAAAGCCTTTTAGGGTGATTTCTCTAATGGTATTCATTATAGTTTCGTCAAACCCACGGCCTCCGCCTTGGTATGCTCGCGAGCTCAAATCATGGCGATCGCCTATCACCCACTTTCCAGCGGCTAAAGCAGGGAGTATTTTATTGGCAAGTAATTGACTACGACTGGCATACATAAGCAGCAATTCCGTTTCCACGGTAAGCTTCTCTTGATGATCTACCGATTTCACCATATCGCGCAAAGATTCAGCTAAAGGCGTGCCACCAGGTTCTCTGGTGTTAATAAATTCTATACCATGCTTATTTAGGGTATCTTCAATAACAGCAATAGCCGAAGACTTACCTGCGCCTTCCATGCCCTCAATGACAATAAATTTTCCTGCAGACATACCTGAGCTTCTACCTTTTATAGTTGTTAGTTGTGTCATTTTATATGGTTGATGACATAATTTATATTCATTAGTACTTTATTTACTGTGTTCTCTTTTGCCGTTGCTTTTTTAAATAGCGTTTAACGGCGAGATTATGTTCCGTTAGCGTTTTACTAAAGACATGTTTGCCATCTCCACCACTAACAAAATATAAATAGTCACTCGCGATAGGGTTTAACGTTGCTTGCAGAGCGGATAGTCCTGCCATAGCAATAGGGGTAGGCGGCAAACCATTGATTCTATATGTATTATAAGCCGTTTTTTCTCGTAAATGCGCCCTTGTTATATCACCATAATAGCGTTCACCTAAACCATAAATGACGGTTGGATCTGTTTGTAAGCGCATCTTTTTACGTAATCGATTAACAAACACGGATGATATTATTGGTTGTTCAGCGATATAACTCGTTTCTTTTTCTATGATCGAGGCCATTATCAATGCTTGATAAGGCGTGTCATAAGGCAAATTATCTGCTCTTTGCTCCCACAATTCATTTAATTGTGTCTGCATATTTGCGTAAGCCCGTTTTAAAAGTGTTATATCTAAGGTATCGGCAGTGAATGCATAGGTATCGGGAAATAACCATCCTTCAGGGTTGGTAGCATCAATTCCAAGTTTCGCTGCTATTTCATTGATCGATTGCCCTTTAATTGTTTGATTAATATATGGGTGCCCTGCGAGTATCACTAATGCATCTTTAAAACGTGTACCTTCAATTAAAGTAACAGAAAATTGGTGTTCTTTTCCTTCAACAAGTTGGGTTAGTAGTTGCGCTAAGGTTGAACCTTTGGCTATCAGGTAGGTACCCGCTTTGATATTCGCCTTCTTTGGAAACAGACGACCATAATTTCTCAACCAAAATCGAGTTGGTATCCATTTATTATCCGCTAATTCTTTTGCAAAAGCGCTAATAGAACTACCAGACTTTACTTTTATGAAACTATTTTTTTCAATCGCTAAAGGCGCATCTAACGCCTGTTCAAATTGATAAGTTAAGGTCGCAATTACACCAAGTAAGGCCAATAAAATAATAATAGTAAATTTTTTGAGCACGTTCTATCCTTTATAAATCTTACTAAAAACGATGAAAAAATCGTTTAAATAAATCCTTTCATTTCTCTTTGAAGCTCTAACACTAAATCAACGTTAAGTAGGCGATTATTGTACGTTTTAATGGGCATTATGCCCATTAAAGAATTAGAAATGAACATCGCTTGTGCTTCTTTAAGATCTTCAAGCCTTGTTTGACATACAGTGACGTCACTCTTTTTGGCTATAATAGCCTGTCTAATTATACCATCTACGCCTGATGTTGATATTTCAGGTGTGCATAATTGTTCGTTCTGCCAATAAAATATATTGGAACTAGTGGCTTCAATAACATTACCTTGGCAATTCGTCACAATAAGATCATCTTCGCTGCGTTCATCAAGCTCTGCCCTTAATAGCACTTGCTCAAGCCTGTTAAGGTGCTTAATTCCTCCAAGCATTGGGCTAGATGATATTTGCTGTTTACTATCACCTACACTAATGCCTTTTTGAGTCTGTGATTCATAATGACTTGGGAAATCAGATATCATGATGATTATATTTGTCGCACTTTCACTTAAACCAAACCTAGAGTAACCTCTTCCACCACTACCAGCAGTTATCATTACTTTTAATACCGCAAGCGGGTATTCTTTGACGACTTTAGTCAATTGCGCCGTTAAATTTATGTTTGCTGGTAATTGAAGTTTCAAATGCCGACAGCCATGAACTAATCGCTCAATATGTTTTTCTAATAGTACCACTTGTCCATCAAGAACTTTAGCCGTGGTAAATATCCCATCACCATACGCTAAGCCTCTATCAGTAACCGCAATATCTGTCAGTTGTTGACCATTTATCGAACAATATTTCATTGAGTATCACTACATTAGTAAAATATAAATTTATTGGCATAAAAAAGCCTGAAGACTTCCCTTTAATAAGGTTAGTATTCAGGCTTACTCATTCATTTTCAAGTGATCAGTTCACTTACACATAACTAAAGTAAAACTAACACTCGCAAATTAAATCTTCTTAAAGATTAATGAGCCGTTCGTTCCACCAAAACCAAATGAATTACAAAGCACATATTCAAGATCAACATCACGTGCTGCACCAGCAATATAATCTAGATCACAACCTTCATCAGGATTATCTAAATTGATTGTGGGTGGTACTTGGTTATTTACTAAGGCTTGGATACTGAAAATAGCTTCAATAGCTCCTGCTGCACCTAATAAATGGCCCGTCATAGACTTGGTAGAACCCATCATTACATTCTTTGCACCTGCACCAAATACAGTCTTAACCGCGTTTGTTTCAGCCATATCTCCAGCTTGTGTAGAAGTACCGTGGGCATTGATGTAACCAATTCTACTAATATCTACTTTTGCATCATTAATAGCATTTTGCATTGCACGCGCTGCGCCATCACCATTTTCAGGTGGTGAAGTCATATGATAAGCATCACCGCTCATACCAAAACCAACAAGCTCAGCATAAATTTTTGCGCCACGAGCTTTAGCATGTTCATATTCTTCAACAACGATAACACCAGCACCATCACCAAGAACAAAACCATCACGGTCTTTATCCCAAGGGCGAGATGCCGCTTCAGGATCATCATTTCGGCGAGATAAAGCGCGAGCAGCACCAAAGCCCCCCATACCTAATGTTGTAGACGCTTTTTCAGCACCACCGGCAACAACGGCATCAGCATCACCGTAAGCAATCATACGAGCAGCGTGACCAATGTTATGAACACCACTAGTACAGGCTGTAGTAATCGCAATATTCGGACCTTGTAGACCAAACATAATTGATAAGTGACCTGCAATCATATTAATAATGGTTGAAGGCACAAAAAATGGTGATAACTTGCGTGGATTGCCTTGCGCTTTTATCAGCTTTTCATGGTTTTGCTCAATTAAGCCTAAACCACCAATACCTGAGCCAATAGCAACACCAATACGTGGAGCATTCTGCTCTGTTACTTCGAGGCCTGAGTCTTTAAATGCTTGCACACCAGCAGCAACACCATATTGAATAAAAAGATCCATTTTTTTGGCTTCTTTTCGTTCCATATAGTTTTGAGCATCAAAGTCTTTAATTAAACCAGCAAATTTAGTGGGATAATCTGTGGTATCAAAATGGTCCATATTAGCTATACCACTTTTACCAAGTAGCAAGTTTTGCCATGTTTCTTCTGCGGTGTTGGCTAAAGGGCTTAACATGCCCATACCAGTAACTACTACACGTCTCATAACAGAGCGGCCTCCGAAAAATTAAATGTATTATACCAATCGTACTAATTTATTGATCACTTAGCGAGAATTAAAAGGCTTAGAGGTAAGGCATTGACTGAAGAGAATGGTTATTCCCTTGTCAAAAGCGATAACGCTGCATGTAAGCCTTTTAGTCTTGTCCTTCGGAAGTTCATTAGCAAGCTGACAACATCACAAAATAAATGAAACATAGACTAACTATAGTTAATTCATTTTATTTGTTTTAAGTTCGCTAATGTAGCTCTAAGCTGACCAATAAATAAGTAAATACGGTTGGTATTACTCAATGATAGTCTTATATTGAGTAATATCTTCATCTTATAGATAAAAAAAAAGCGGTCACTTGCAATTAAGTATACCGCTTTTATTATTTCGCTAAGTCCGATAACATCGAACTTATTAACAATTACTGATTAGCAGTAACGTAATCGATTGCTGCTTGAACTGTTGTAATTTTTTCAGCTTCTTCGTCAGGAATTTCAGTATCAAATTCTTCTTCTAACGCCATAACTAATTCAACAGTGTCTAATGAGTCAGCACCTAAATCATCAACGAATGATGAATCAATTTTAACTTCTGCTTCACTAACACCTAACTGTTCAACTGTGATTTTTTTTACGCGTTCTTCGATATTACTCATTTTATTTCCTTTACTGAAAGTGCATTTTTTCAAATTGCGTGTAGTGTATTCGTCAACAGCTTGCCATGCAAGCATCTAATTCATTTTTTTAATCTGGTCTAACCTGTTGAACTGTTGAAAAATATGATTAAAAAATAATGTAAGCCTTAAAAATCAAGGCTTACACCATATACATGCCACCATTAACGTGGATTGTCTCACCC
>CAJXRC010000152.1 GCA_913058405.1 uncultured Colwellia sp.
ATCTAGTACGGTCTCGTGGGCTCGGAGATGTGTATAAGAGACAGGCGCTACTGAGACTTTACTTTGCATGTAACTTACGATTTCACCTAAGGTGCGCAACTCAGCTAAATCTTCTGGGTTAAGCTCTGGTAAATCAGGAATGGTTTCTTGTACTGCTCCTAAGATTTCAACTCGCTTGATTGAGTCGATACCTAAGTCAGCTTCCATGTCCATTTCAAGCTCAAGCATTTCAGTTGGGTAGCCTGTTTTCTCGGCAACCACTTCCATCATCACATTTTGGATGTGAACTAAATCGATAGCTGGTGTGCTGCTTACAGTCGTATTAACTGGGGCACTCGCTACAGGAGCCGCTGATACTTTAGATTGCATGTAGTTAACAATTTCACCTAAGGTGCGTAACTCAGCTAAATCTTCTGGGTTAAGCTCTGGTAAATCGTTAATGATTTCTTGCACTGAACCTAAGATTTCAACACGTTTGATTGAATCGATACCTAAGTCAGCTTCCATGTCCATTTCAAGCTCAAGCATTTCGGTTGGGTAACCGGTTTTCTCTGCAACCACTTCCATCATCACATTTTGGATGTGCTGTAAATCGATGCTTGGCGCAATTGAACTATCAACTAAATGAAGTGCTGGTGCACTGTCACTCGCTGACGCACTTGGAGCCGCGGCTTGTGCTTTTGACTTCATGTAGTCAACGATTTCGCCTAAGGTACGTAATTCTGCTAAATCTTCAGGGTTAAGCTCTGGTAAATCAGCAATAATTTCTTGTACTGAGCCTAAAATCTCAACACGCTTGATTGAATCAATGCCTAAATCGGCTTCCATATCCATTTCAAGTTCTAACATTTCTGTTGGGTAACCGGTCTTCTCGGCAACCACTTCCATCATCACTGTTTGAATACGTTCAAGGTCAAGTGATGATTCCTGTACAGGAACAGCAATAGAAACTTCAGCTACTGGCGCCATCGCAACGGCTGTTGCTACTGATTGTGCCGGCGCATTTACTACAAGAGCATTTACCACTGGAGCACTTACCACAGGCGCAGAATGAGTTGCAGGTGTAGGTTGTGGAGTTTGAGATGTAGCCACTGGCGCGCTCGGTTTAACAACAGGGGCTTGTGTTACTACACTTTTAACAACAGGTGCTTGAGTCGCTGTTGGTGATGTTTTAACTACATTAGCAGTTACCTCTGTATTACTTTCAGAGCTAGACAACATCGCTGCCATATTATCAGTTTGGTTATTCAAATATTGCTCATGAATACGCAATGTTTCTGATTGGAAGTCATGATACATACCTAACGTACGGTCTAGGCTTTCAGGTAACTCGCCTGCTTCTTGGCTTGATAGCACCGCATCAAACGTTTTTGCGTAGTCTTTTGGACCTTGCATATATTGTTCATGCACGTTTAGTAACTGCTGTTGGTGATCAACAAATTGACTAACGCTACGTTCAATACTACTTGCCACATCAGCCGTGTTTACATTTACTGCAACACTGTTAGCAGCTTGACCATTAGCAACCGTTCCATCTGCGACACTGCCATCTGAATTAAGGTAGACAATTTTCTCAACTTCAACAATGCGCTCTACTTCAACGATTTTCTCAACAATTTTTTCAACCACTTGTGGCTCAGGCACAACAACAGGCACTGACGTTGCTTGCTTAATTGTCCAACCGTCATTTAGTGCATCATCAAATGCCTTTTTAGTTTTAGGACTCACATAAGATGCGCCAGTAAGCTTCATCGCTAGTGGTGACATTTTAGGTGCTGATAATGGACGTTTAACCGCTGAATACGGGTCAATTTGTGTAAGTTCTAAACCAAGTACCGCCATTTGCACTGCTGCTTGACGCATTTGCATATCGGCCGATTTCTTTGGATTAGCATTAACCGCTATAGCTACAACATCTTCTTTATCTTTTAAGATATTTTCAACAAGCTTGGTTAATACATTTTTAGGACCAAATTCAACAAATACTCGTCCGCCATCAGCGTAAATATTGTCAATTTCTTCGTTAAAGTGCACCGATTCTAAAATATGATTTTTCAATGATTTTTTAATATCAGCCGCTTTATTTGAATGCGCTTTGGCTGTGCCATTTGAATAAACAGGTACAAGCGGCTTATTAAATTTAGCATTATCGATAGCATCGCTAAATGGTTTTTGAGCATGGCCGACAAGTGGCGTATGAAACGCAGCAGACACTGGCAATGGTACAACTTTATAACCTTTGCCCTTTAGCTCATCGATAGCGATTGCTATTTGAGTGCTTACACCGGCAACAACTACTTGATTATTAGAATTGTAGTTAGCAATAGAGATATCTTTGATGTCTTTAATATCATTAGCAATATCAGCTGGACTACCGACAACGGCAATCATAGTGCCCGCATCAAATCCTATCGCAGCTTCACCGGTAGGTGCTGCCATTGCTTGACCACGACTACGTGCTAACATCATATAGTCACTATCACTTACTACGCCTGCAGCCCAAAGTGCTGTTAACTCACCAAAGCTATGTCCCGCAGTGAAGTCGGCTTTGAAACCAGCATTAGTAAACGCTTTATATAGACCAACACTTAAGGTACCAATGGCAGGCTGTGCGTGTTGCGTTAAACGTAAAACTTCATCTTGTGCTTTACGTGCATCATCATTAAATACAGGAATTGGATACGTTGTCGGGGTTAATTGACCTAAACCTGCTTGGGTAAACTCACTGTCCATATCGGCAGCAGCTTGCATTACGCTTGGGAAGTTACAAGCAAGCTCGCGGCCCATATTAACGTATTGTGAGCCTTGGCCAGAAAAGAGAGCAACAACCTTTCCGTTCACTGACAAGCCAGACTTACGGTAATAAATACCCGTTGGCACGGACCACTCTTCACAAGGAACGTCACCACCTGATTTGGCTTGAAATTGCGTCAAAGCTCCTTCAATCATTTTGATTGCTTCATCAGCATTTTTTGCAACAAAGCCACAGCGTGCTAAATCAACCGCTGGTGTTGCTAACGTGTTTTCAACAACTAAGGCGTTAAAAGCGTAGGGTTGATCATCTGCTTTAACACTTAATTTATTTTTCCAATCCGTTAATGAATTAACTAATGCTTTTTCGTTAGCCGCTGTAACTAACAATGTTTGTGGCACTGCATTTAAGCGATATTGGCCTTGTGCTTTTGGCGAGTACTCTTCTAATACCATGTGGTAGTTAGTACCACCAAAACCAAACGAACTGATACCTGCGCGACGTGGTAAACCATCTTCACGTGCCATCCAAGGACGTGTTTCGCTGTTTAAATACATTGGACTGTTTTCGATGTCTAACGAGGTATTAGGTTGGTCGATATGTAGAGTTGCTGGTAGCACTTTATGATGAAGCGCTAATACCGCCTTTATCATACCTGCTGCGCCAGCAGCTGCTTTAGCGTGACCAATTTGAGACTTAACAGAGCCTAAGGCGATATGTTGTTTTTGATCATTATCTTGTGAGAAGTGTTTAACTAAGCCGCCAAATTCTGCTGCGTCACCCGCTTTAGTGCCAGTACCATGCGCTTCAATCATGCCACAGCTTTTTGGATCAAACCCTGCATCTTCATAAGCACGTTTTAACGCTTTAGCTTGACCATCTGGACGTGGTGCGTAAATTGACTTAAAGCGACCATCGCTTGAAGTACCAATACCTTTAAGTACAGCGTAAACTTTATCACCATCACGTTCAGCATCTTCCAAACGCTTGAAAGCCATCATACCGATGCCTTCACCAATCATCATACCTTTTGAATCATTATCAAATGGACGGATGTCTTCACCTGTTGTAAAAGCAGGCGTTTTTGAAAATGACATATACATAAATGGTGAGTTGTCACAACAAACACCACCAGAGATCATTACTTCAGATCTGTGCTCAAGTAAATCTGATATAGCTAGCTTAATCGCCGCTAAAGAACCTGCACAAGCCGCATCAACAACACAGTTAGTACCACCAAAATCAAAACGGTTAGCAATACGACCAGAAATAACATTACCTAACATGCCTGGGAATGAGTTTTCTTCCCAACCGATATAGGCCTTTTTGAATTTTTCAATAATCATGGCGCGATCAGCTTCTTCAACACCTGACGCTTTTAACACTTTCTCTAATACTGGGCCTTGCAAACGAGACGTTAAGGGTGAAATTTGTTTCTGTCCACCACCTACACCTAACGTAATACCTACTTTGTCACGATCGTAACCAGAGCCATCACCAATACCTGCATCGTTTAATACTTCACGTGCAACCACTAAAGACAATAGCTGAGCGATATCAGTTAATTCTAAAATGTTTGGTGGCAAACCAAATTCCATAGGGTCGAAATCTATTTCAGGTAAAAAACCACCACGTTTACAATAGGTTTTATCAGCTTCTTTTGGGTCGCTAGAATAATAATCATCTTTTGCCCAACGATCACTGGGTACATCTTTAATTGCATCGACCGATTCAAAGATGTTGTCCCAGTAGTTTTCTAAGTTCTTCGCATCAGCAAAGATAGACGCCATGCCAACAATGGCAATAGGACATTCTTGTAAACGTGAATTAAACGCTTTTTCGTCTGCTTCATTCGTTACAGGGTTATTAGATGTGCTTTGTTTTTTAGCCATTATGGTTTCTCTAAAGTTGTTATTTGCTTGCATCTTCGTTATCCGTTTTGGTATCGCTACCGTGAAAGTTTTGCGATGAGAACGATGTGTTTGCCTCATCTGGACTTTCATTTAATAAACGAAAACGACTTAAAAATTCATTGTAATTTCCCGCTAAAATTCGGCGGATATGGAAAGGGGCTTTGGTGAGTACGTAGCTCATGTAGCGACTAGCGGCTTCACTCTCATTGCCATCGTATATATCGACATAGACCCAACCTGACGTGGGATCATTGGCAATTAATAAATGGCGTTTACTGTGTTTTTCTTTAGCATTTTCTGAAAAATAAGGTATTTGGGTTACTTTGACTTGTACGACTTCATCTTCACTTAAATCATTAGCGCGATTTAACACTTCACGCATTGCCTTAGGGGAGAGATCTGAAATAAGTTGCTGGTGTTCTTGCGTATCTTCTAACAATACTTGCACTGTTGTTGGCTCTGCAGCGCTTATGTCGTCTGCATTGCTACTCTCACCATTATCTTCCATGTCTGCTAGGCGAGAAACACCGTGACGCTTTAAACATCGCTGTAAGCCTGCTCGCGATACACTGGCATTAATAAATGATTTACAGACTACCAATAGTTCATCAAGAGAGAGTAATAAACGTGTTCGAAGTTCAACCACAACATACTCTTGTGCTTCACTTAACGTGGTGTTTAATTGCTTTGGTACATGAGACGCGTCAGCGAGAGATGCTCTTTTGCGCCATTTACGGATGGTAGACTCTGATACTTTTAATAAGCGTGCCAGCACAGCCGTTGGTAAGTCAGACTCATGGATGAAAGCTCTCATCTCCGGTGTGGTTGTAGCGTTCGCGTGTTGAGTTGATGCACTTTTTGGTTGCTTGTTCATGTTCATCCGTATAGTTACTCGTACAATATAAGCATCGTAAATTACTTAACGCGGCTAATATACACACGTTTCAAATCCAATACAATCACCCGATACAAGCTTTACTGATTTATAGACTAAGGTATGAGTCAAACTGTTCGACCAGTGAGCAAAATATTTATTCGATTACGAAAGAATTAGTACAGATTGCTATCATTAATGACAGACAGACAGTTTGCTCTAAATCAAACAAGGTAAAATAAACTTATAAAAGCAATTCCTCCCGGCATTGTTTATGATAAAATAATGACTCACCAAATGAATAACGCAATAAATCAACAACACAAGCTACCGATACTTTATGACCTCTTTTTCCCAATCTGAAATTTCCTCTCGAACAAAAAAAAAGCTCGATCTCACCGCCAATGAAATTCATATATGGGTAACCAAACCGGAAGAATTACTCGGTAATGATGAGTTATTAGCAACCTACTCAACATTATTAACGAGTACAGAAACAGCTAAACAGCAACGATATAAGTTTGCTAAAGATAGACACGATGCCTTGATTACTCGCGCTTTTGTACGCGATTTATTGTCTTATTATGCAGAGGTAGCGCCGCAAGATTGGCAATTTGAAAAAGGTAATAAAGATAAACCTGAACTAATTAATTGCCCATTACCACTGCGTTTTAATATTAGTCATACTAAAAACCTTATTATTTGTGCGGTAACGCTTGAAGATGACATTGGCTGTGATGTTGAAAATACTGGTCGTAATAATAATGTATTAGCGATTGCAGAGCGTTATTTTTCCTCGACTGAAATCAACGAACTCTTTGCATTACCAGAAGCGCAACAACGTAATCGATTTTTTGATTATTGGACATTAAAAGAGTCTTACATTAAAGCTTGGGGTCTAGGCTTAGCGATACCACTCGCTGATTTTAGCTTTAGCATCAAAGATACAAAACATAATCATAACGATCTCTTTACTATTAAGCAGGATATTAGCCTTAGTTTTGCTGAGCACAGAGTAGATGAACCGCACATTTGGCGTAGCTGGTTAGTTTACCCAACCGAGGCTATTGATGAAAAACAAGAACACCGCATTGCTGTATCGTTAAGAACAACCACCGACAACCAAAAAACGGACTACCAATTACGTTTTTTTAATACCCTGCCCTTACTTGGTTATCAGGAATTATAGAAACACTTCTCTGCTCGGTAATAGTTGGCTATAGAAATTGAGAGCAATAAAGTCTTGCCATATTTTACCAACACTGACCTTAATTAATTTTTAACTAAAACGCGACTTAGGCAACTAGGTCGCGTTTGTATTTAGTTGATAATATGCTCCCATCCGTTTTATCAAAATAATTTTTAATAACAAAATAGTCTTAATCTTCACCTATAGAGTACTGTGTATTCACCCAGTTAAGCTGAATTCCTTCTTTCTACAAGAAAGCGGGAATAATTCCTCCTTTCACACATCAACCACTTAGCTTAATATTTTTAACTCATTGATCTATAGATAACAATCAAGTAATCTCAGTCCATTATAAAATTATGGACGATTTTTCCCATCTTGTAGAAAGAAGGAATTTTTCCTCATAATAAACTGTTAGGTAGCAAAGTTTATGGAAGCAGTATCAAAAATCTTCCTAATTGTTGCATTAGTTAGTTGGGGATATTCTCTATACAAGTATTTAGCTGCTGTAGAAATGGTTGCTCAATCCATTGGTGCCGAAGATGATGTTAAATTCCTTGGTATTTCATTACAACCAACAAAGCTTATCTTAATGTCAACGCCACTTTTTACTTTGTCTTTAATTTCTAAGTCTTACGCTGATAAATATCGAAATAATCAGGAATTGCTAAATGGATTCAACTTAGCAAGAAAGTATCTTTTATTTATGCTCTTATGTATGACTTTCGTGTTTATAACTATAATACTTTCAAAAGTATAGAGTTTTACCGTTAGCTACCTAACAAGGCAATAAAGCAGGAAAATTTACAGTTGGCTGTTTTCACTGCGTTCAACATTTTAGCCAACTACAAATTTCCTCTTATTGAGGCGTTAGGTTTTATGATATATCGAATAATTGCGGTTCTTGCCTGTACCACTCTTTCTTTTCTCGGGTTGCTTTTGCCATTTTGGGAGGCAGGTAATATATTTACTTGCTTAGCTGAAAGATCATGCAACTTTGAATATAATGCTAAAGGTGCGTTCACTATTGTATCAGTGATAATATTTTGCATCGCATGGTTTTTTTATTTTGCTATCTGCTATAGCTGGATAATGGGTCGTCCGGTGAGAAAGAAAACAAGGATTTTAGGTGCAACTTTTGGTTGTATATGTATATTAATGACTGCTGGTATAGGACTTTTTTTTACATATCTCAGTGTGGGGTTAATGATCCATATCTACCGTACAGCGCCATATAAATGATCAACCTAACAAGCAATTCAACAGGACTAAAACAGCGGGCTGTTCGCTTCGCTCCATTTTAGCCCACTATTTTTAGCCCGTTAATTGGGCGTTAGAAGTTAAATCAAGTTTGGAGAATATATTCACTAATGGGAATAACTGTAGCTTTTATTTACATACCTTTGCTTATACTTCTTTCTGTTAAAGGTTATAATATATCAAATAATATCGATAAAAAGTATAATTACAAAGTGCTATACACACTAGGCGCTTTTATATCTATGGCTGCCACATTTATAACTTCAATCCAAATAGAGAGTGGCGGAACTAACCCTATTTTTATGGTTTTAGGCGTGACTTTACCCAGCCTAATTGTTCCTTTTTTACTTGGTACATTCTTTTATAAGTTAGCCTTGAGGCAGGAAACCAGACGGCGTGAACAATTAACAGCTATTGCAAAAGGTGCATTTGGGACAGTCTGGCTGCTCCCTTTCTTAGTTATATTTTGGTATTCGTATTTATCTATTCTAATTAATGATATCTCTAAATACTTCTAACAAGGGTTTTCAAGTCGGACTCGTAACAGCTTGCTCGGTTCCACTTCGTTTCACATTTTAGCAAGCTATTATTCGCCGCTTAAAACGGCGTTATGTGTACAGGAAACTATGCGTCCTGAGTTGAAGCAAAAGTTAGACAAGGAGCTTTCAAAAACCAAACGTAAAAATCTTATGTTTTGGTTAATACCTGTTTTTTCCTTGGTTATAATTGTGCTTGTTATTAATGCTTATTCTAAGAGTGATGGCAGTTCTGTTACCATAAATGGTGTCGTTGTTAGTCAGCATGCACAATTGTATGATGATGGGCATAAAATTTACCTTATGGTAAAAGTACCTGACACTAAGAATCTTGTAAAAGTCGCTCTCCCCAAATACTTACCTATTAAACGGGATGTTGCAGTGGAGCTTCGCAAAAAATCTACAGCTTTTAACTATAAATATACGTTTGTGCGTTACATTGAGTAATGTACACATAACAAGAACTTCAAACGGAACAAAAACAGTTGGTTAGTTTCCGCTTCGCTTCACATTTTAACCAACTATTTTTGTCCGCTTAAGTGGGCGTTAGGTGTTTCGATGGGTTATTACGATTCTGATATTCATGTTGCTGAAAAGGAAATAAACCGCCTTAGATGTCGAATACATGAAACGTATAAATCTCGCCTCAAGAATGATCATAAACTTAAAGAGTGGAAATCTGCTTGTGAAGAGTTTCATTCTAAATTTGAAAAACTAGCTTTTCCCGGTGGCCTTGATGGAGCTTATGAGCGTATTTCAAACGGTGAGCCTAAAGCAATTGAAGCAGGTTTATGTTTTATTGAATTAAGGCCTTATTTTTTTCGCTCTGGTTACATGTATAAAGATATACTTAGAAAACTTAATAAGGCGCCTTTAAAGCCTGATGATCGTTCACGTTATCAAGTAGTTAAAAGTGCATATTTAGAGTATCGTAGAAAAAACACCTAACACATATGAGCCTATCTCTCGTCAATAGACATTAGTGTTCTTTTAGCTGCTGTTAGGCAGCTAGTTGTTATCAATCAGTAAATTCGTCTTCTTCGCTATGTCGGTTAGTCGTTAAACACTCGTTTACGGCAAACACATATTGAGGCTCTCTTATTGTGATCTCATCACTGCCTGCTTTTCCTCAGTCCTTTCAGGTAACAGGGGCACTAGACATTCATCGGTTAACCTTTGGTTGGCACTATTCAAGTAGGATGACTACAGGCTATTAAACAAGTTTCAGTTAGTTTCAGGCTCAGTTAAGGTGTAAACGAGTTTACTCATTGCTCTTATAAGGTAATGCGCACCAATGGCGTGTCTAATCAAGACAGTGTGGCTTGAACGGCTTGGCATAATAATCATCTGTAAACCTAATGGCTTGACGATTAATGTAATGCTCCGTTTCATCCAGTTAGGCGAGAAGCTCACGCCATTGTGCGACTTAACCTTTTAAAAATTTCTTTTCATCAAATACGGTTTTATCCCTAAGCATGAAATAAATACAACGACCAATTTTGTGCGCTAAAGCCGACAGTGCTTTGCCTTTACTCATGCGTCGTTGTAATTTATTAAGGTGGTTTTTGGCTTTGTCATTGCCACGTAAATATAAAACAGCCGCTTCACTAAATGCCCATTTTAGGTGCCCATTGCCAATTTTATTACCACTGGTGCCGTAGGTTTTTCCGGCTGACTCGGCTTTGCATTTTACTAATCGACTATACGATGCAAAGTTTTGTACTGACTTGAAACGCGTTATATGACCTATTTCATACAGAATCGTTAAGCCAAGTATTTGT
Source organism: uncultured Colwellia sp. (assembly GCA_913058405.1). GTDB lineage: Bacteria > Pseudomonadota > Gammaproteobacteria > Enterobacterales > Alteromonadaceae > Colwellia. The sequence goes on from CAJXRC010000152.1 coordinate 10,306, forward strand.
CCGATACCAGGAAAACTGCGAATAATATAAAGGTAAGTACCGTGATGTTGTTTGGCTTGTTTTTCAATAAAATATTCAACCTTGGCTAACTCTTTTGCATAACAATTAAGCAAGACCATATCGAGTTCTATGGTGCGTTGTACCACTTCATCATCGTAGTGATGAAGTAAGCTTTCTCTAGCTCTAATATTTTTTAAATTAAGCGATTGCGCAGGTAAGTTATATTGACTGTCAGTGTTAACCACATGGGCTTTTAGGCTAGCACCGTGCCTAACTACGCCGGTTCTTCTACGCAATAAGTCACGCGTTGCACGCATTTCTCTGGGGTAATTATAAGCAAGTGGGAAGTTCCCACCTTTTAACAGGCTAGCGATTTTGTACGAGTCGATTTTGTCATTTTTAGCTTTACCACCATGAATGGCTTTCATGTAAAGCGCATGGCCTAATACAAAGTCTACCTCATGAGTCTGACAAAAATCACTGACCCAGTACCAACAATGCATGCATTCAACACCAACAACGATATTGCCTATGTAAGGTTCGAGTAATCGCAGTAAGACTTGTGGATCTGCGCCAATCTTCTGATGAACAAGCTTGTCTCCTTGTTGATCTAAGATGCAAACGTAAAGAATTTTGGCATGTAAGTCGATTCCGCAATAATATTTATGTAAAGTAGTATAGAATTTCATCGAGCTTTCTCCTTTTTGGTTTGGTCGCCTTAAAGTTTAGCTAAACGCTGAACTTTGGGGAGAAGGCTCAATTAGTATCAAGAAAATCAACAAGGACACGTAACAGTTGGCTACGTTTCGCTTCGCTACACATTTTAGCCAACCATTACTTAGCCTGTTATTTGGGCGTTATGCGACTTTCGGAATCCTTTACCATGCATCAGTGTCCAATATGCAAAGTTGAGTCAAAGTATGCAACACCGCGATTTATTTGCCTTGAGTGTAGAGATAAAGCTGTAGATAAAAAAGGCCGTAAGATTAAATTTTACAACTATCAAGGGGAAGGATATTTAGCTGTTTGCCAAGAAACGGGTGAGGAGTCTATAGATCATATTTGCTTTGTTTCGGGCGTTAAGTGTATTGCTAATACGCACCGTTTAGGTGGTGTTGAGGTGCAAACTTACGAAGGTTGGCTTCCATATAAAAGTATTGAACCGATTGATTTTTCAAGTGATATTTCGAAGCGTACGAAGACGGCACCAGTTAAACATAGATATGATGATTTTTATTTAATTTGTAAAAGAAAGTTTAATAAAATTAAGGCTAATAAATATACTGATATTGTTTTTGTTGTTCTTGGTTTTCCGATTTTAATTATATTTATTCTTTCTTTAATGTCGTTAATACTCGCATAACAACACGCCCTGAGGTGGACCGCAAGTATTAGATCTTACTTTCCACCGCATA
>CAJXRC010000153.1 GCA_913058405.1 uncultured Colwellia sp.
TTGTTATAACTCTTCTGACATAGCTCTGAGGTGGGAATAAATTTAATGGAATTGGTATATACCCCCAAAAAAGTGCCCTAAGCGCTTCCTGTGATCGCACTTGCGCTGTATTATCTGCGCCATTAAGTTGCGCACTTAAATTTACCGCCGACATACTTAACTTTACAGACAATATTGAACATTATTTATTAAGAAAGAGAATATCCCCATGACGAAAAAAAACAAACCAAATAGCAACACACTGTTTAAAAGAGCCGTTGATAATATGCCGTTAGGCGTAGCTGATAGCTATCGTTATTGGGGCGAAGAAAATACAGTATTTTTAAGCAGTATGAAGGGTTGTACTATTACTGATTGTGATGAGCAAACCTTTGTCGATTTTCGCTTAGCTTATGGCCCAATTATTTTAGGTTACCGTGATGAACGAATTGATAACGAAGTGATCAAGGCGATTACTAATGTAGGTACCATCTCTGGTTTTTCTACGGGTCTTGATTCTGATGTTGTTGAGTTAGTGAAATCACTTTGTCCTAATATCGATAAAATGCGTTTTTCCAACTCAGGTACTGAAGCTGTGATAGGTGCAGTACGCACAGCACGCGGTTTTACCAAACGAAATAAAATTGTTGTAGTTGAAGGCGGTTTTCATGGCTTACACGATGAAGTGATGTGGAAGTCAGATGTTGATAACTGGGATGTGAACACGCAACAAGTGCCTGACATTGTGCCTTTTGGTGGCGGGATCCCACAAAGTACTCGTGAGCATCAAGTCAGCGTACCATTAAATGATTTTGACGCTATTGATGCTGTATTTGCACAACATGGCGATGATATTGCTGCAATATTAATTGAACCTATCATGGGTAACTGTGGCTCAATAGCGTCAACGCAAGCCTATATGCAAAAATTACGTGATGTTTGTGATAGCAATGGTTCATTGTTGATCATGGATGAAGTAAAAACTGGTTTTCGTGTGGCCAAAGGCGGCGCACAAGCGCTATATGGCATTTTCGCTGATTTAACGACTTATGCTAAAGCCATGGGTAACGGTTATCCTGTCGCTGCTTTTGGCGGACGAGCGGAGGTGATGGATACTATTTCTTTTGCTAAAGATGGCGTAACACATGGCGGTACTTACACGGCGAACATGGTTGCCTTAAGTGCAGCGAAAGCTACCTTAACCGTGCTTAAAGAAACGAATGCCCTTGAGACAACCGCTAGTGTTGGTCAAAAAATTCAAGCTTTGCTTTCACGTGTATTTACTAAGTTTGGTGTTGAGCATTGTTTTGCCGGGCCAGATGCTATGTTTGGTGTACATTTTGGTAGTAAAGTACCGCAAAATTACCGTGACTGGAAACAAACTAATAGCGATCTTTATACGCAATTCGCCCTTAACTTGATCGACAATGGTGTTATGTTAGAACCTGATTCACGCGAACCTTGGTTTATTTGTGAAGCTCACCAAACAGTTGACCTTAAGTGGTTAGAGCAAGTTGCTGAACAGTCAATGGCAGCGGCAATAAACGAAAAATAAACTAAAAATAAGTTATTATGCGTTAGTTTGAGCTAATTTGAATTAGTTTGATAAGGAGAAAGGGATGTTCGTTCCTTTTTTCATACGCTGATATAGCTATAGCGAACATTCTTGCTAACCTGAAAAAAAGTTAGCAAGAATGTTTTGATTAGCTTAAAATACCTTTAATGTTTACCCCTCTTAGTTAGTTCCATAAGTAAATTTAATGATGTTGTTAAGGTAAAACTTCAACACGAGGTAGTTGTATATATGGATCATTTTGAACAGTTAGGGTTAAGTCGAGATGCGACGACCACCGAGATCAAAAAAGCCTATCGAAAACTCGCTAATAAATATCACCCAGATAAAAACAGTGGTAGTGAAATTGAAGAAAAATTTCAATTAATTAAAGACGCTTATGATGCTATTTTGGATCCTAAAAAACGTGCTTTGTATTTGAAAAGTAATTATACCGTAATCACTGATCCCCGAGTTGTTGCTGATTCGTTTTGGCACAATGCGTTGAGTTAGCTAGCAATAAGTAGCTTTACGCTAAAAACGCACCATACTCTTAATTTGAATATACGCACTTAGGAAACAACCTTTGCAAGCTGATAAAAATATACCTGATTACTTAACGGATGACTTTTCTATGTATTTAGAAAATGTGACATCGTTAACTGATCCTGAGAACCCTGAATTATTATCAATTTATTTAACTAATTTATTTGAACAGTTAAAAGCGACCCCTTTGTTGTTTTCGGGAATGGTTGATCAACTAGCCATGGCTATAACGACAAAAATTAGAATTGATAGTAAAAATTTAGCTTTAATCGATTTAAGTATTGAACCGTCATGGGCGGACGTAAAACCATTCATTGGTGTACATGCGGATGCTAGAGCCTGTGTTACTGAAATAATGCAAGATGCCGAGCAGGATTTAAAGATTGCAGTATTACTTATTCATTTTTATAACCGCTATGATGCAACGCCGTTAAAAGCAGAAGAAGACGATTTTGAGCAAGTTGATGATTATGGCTCAGACGACTTTGATGAAAACTACTAATTAACTTTACATCGCAGTTTTGAATAAAGTTTTAAAGCATTCTCGCTTTTACACCAGATTTACCTGATCAACTACATTGGGTCATCTAATGGAAAATATAATATTAACTGAACTAGAATAGACTGTATTAGGCAATTTCTTTTAATTTCAGTTGGTTTAACATCTTTTAAGGAATAATCGTGACGAAAAACGCATTAATTTTGGCTACCGATATTATCGAAATAGCACAACAAAGCGGTAGACGCGCAGGCACTTCGTTAGAGGCCATTGCTTCAGAACAAGGTGATGAAACAATGTTAGCCGTATTAACCGAGATGGATATTTTGACCGTCGCTAAAATTGTTAGAGAACACGATGCTACTATACCTTCTATTGCTACTTGGTTAATGGATGCGGAGTCAATCAAACAGTTATTAAATGTTGAACCTTCTTATTGGCAAAATATGGATGAAGACCATGTGTTTTGTGCACAAACAGAAGCGCATAGTTTACTGTCGCAAATTTTTCTCTCAACGGATGATGAAGCAAAGCAATTAGAGGTGTTAAAAACCATAGTAGAAGATGATTTTGGCCTTTTATACTTGTCTCTACCTTTTGTCGGTCATGACTTTTCTGAAATTGAAGAAGACGAAGAGCAAACTTCAGGCAGTATTGAAGAACTATTAATGAAAATCAAAACATTAGATGAAGATGCCTATCGTGAGGTTATGGTCGTTAGCAAAAATGGTACTTTAGAAAACGTTGAAAAAGCGTTGAAAGATAATGCAAATAAACAAAGAGTGACGTCGGTAGAAATAGATACCGACGACATGTTTGCACCGCTGTAACTATCGATAAGCAGTTTATATAATTAGGATTCATTAATGAAAATTGCAGAGTTAAGAAACCATCCGTTTCTACTTTTAGTTTTAAAAGATGGGGAAAATGAAGGCTATTTTTCTCCTGAGTTAGTGCATAAAATCAAACAACAATTAGTTGATATGTCCCTGCGGATCGCTTCTGATAATTTATCCATTATTTATGCAGATCAAATTAATAAAGGCTGTGAAATTGTTCTCGGAATTACTAACTTAGGTTTACTCGATCTTTGTGATAGGAATGAAGTTAAAGCAAAAGAAATTATAAAAACTCAAGGTATCGTTTATTGTTTTAGAGCCGGTTGGGCTAAGTACGCGCAGCTGAAGAAAATATCACCTTCATATTTTGAAAGTATTTCAATCACTAGTTATGCTTTATCAATCAATGACACCTCAGATATTAGAGTTATGCATGATAGCTTTCTTAAAGAAGGTTATAAAAGCGCGAAGCTATTAGATGTTTATAAGAATATTGCAGCTAGCTATTGTGCCAGCACTATACTGGTTGATAATGATGAAAATATATTGTTGTTTGAACTGCAAAGGTTTCTTAATACAGCCATTGCTTTATTAATGATTGATTCAGATAAAAAAGTGTTTACCAGCTCATTATACCAAGCGTTTACTACTTATCTTATTAGTACAGATAAAGATGCTTTATTGGAAAAGTTAGCACTTTGTATTTCAAGGCTCACTGGGCAATTGTCGATATTGACCAAGAGTTATTTACAAGAAATAGATCTCTTAAGTTTCAATGAGTTTGAAAGTATCATTACTCAGCAAATTGATGTTGCTATTCATATTCAAGAAATATTAGAACTTCCTATCACGGTAGCTAATGAATTGCATGGCGATTTTGAAGGAGGTTATGACTTTCATGCAGACGATGAAGATGACCTCGCTTATTTAATGCCCGACGACAGGTAAACAGTGTAATTGGTCGATTTAAAAATAAAAAAGCAAACTTGAGTTCGCTTTTTTTATGAGTGAATTTAATAACTTTACTTCTTTAGGGTTAGGCTAATTAATTTAGTTAAAGCAACTTAGTTAAAGCAATTTAGTTAACCTAATTCAGTATGATGATGACTGAGTGCAAGAATTTCGCTGTATAAAGGGATCTTCAGTTGTAGCCACTACTGCGAAATAAAATGTATAGAAAATTTAAAGACTATTCATTTTATTTCTTGAGATACCTCGATGCTTTTTTGATTGTTAAGGGTATTAAAAAATATTTTAATCGCGTTAACTTCTTCCTTGCTTAGTTTAATTCCGAGCTGATGCCAGCCAGTATCTTCTATTGCTTGCTCTATCGTTGCTGCTGCACCATCATGAAAATAGGGCGCTGTGTTTAATATGTTCCGCAGAGAAGGCACTTTAAAAAAGTAATTATCCGCGGGGTTTCCTGTTACTTGCGCTTTACCTTTATCAACTTTATTTGGGTATGGATGAACAATACCCATTTTCATAAAGAGTTGACCACCAAGGACTGCGCCATTGTGACAAGCAACACAGCCTTTATCTATAAACAGGCGTAAGCCTGCTTTTTCATTTTGATTGATCGCGTCTTTATCGCCAGCTAAGTACTTATTAAATCGATCCTTTGAGATTAATGTTCTTTGAAATGCGGCAAGTGCTTGGGCAATGTTTTCTAGGTTTATTGGCGATAATTGTTGTGGAAAGCCACTTTTAAAATCAGCTAAATAACCTTTACTGCTGAGGCGTTCAATGACCTGACTTTCAGAAGTCATTGCCATTTCTTTTACATTGAAAATAGGAAATTTAGCTTGCTGACTCAATGTTTTTGCCCGTCCATCCCAAAACTGGGCAACATGTAAGCCCGCGTTCCATGTTGTAGGAGCATTGCGATTACCAATACTTCCCAAGGCACCTATTGATGTCTTCAAGTGATCGACACCTGCTGCGCCATTAGTGAGGTTATGGCAGCTATTACATGATTGAGAATGGTTTATTGATAGCGCGGTTTCAAAATATAATTTTCTCCCTAAATTTATTAATGCTGAGGTATCTTGTTCTGCTCCTTGCATAACATGGGGCAGCGCCTTGAAGAAAGATAGCGCAATCTCGTGTGTTGAGGCTTGCGTTTGACCTTGACTAGGGCCAATGAAGCATAACAATGTCAACAACGTTGATATAAAATATTTAGTCATTAGCTGAAATTAAATCCAAGATGACAAGGTTTAAAAGAAGCTAACTAATACACCTTAGAAGTGAGTTAGTTAGCTGAATTAGCGTGCTAAGTGGTATTAGCGGTTAATTAAGACTTACTTTAAGTCAAAGCGATCCAATTGCATGACTTTGACCCATGCTTTAGTAAAGTCATTAACGAATTTTTTATCAGCATCGTCTGAGGCATATACTTCTGCAATGGCTCTTAATTCAGAGCTAGAGCCAAAAATTAAATCAACAGGTGTTGCTTGCCACTTTTCTGTACCTGAAGCGCGGTCATGACCTATATATATTCCGGCATTTGACTTATCTTTACTCCATACCGTCTTCATATCCAGTAAGTTAACAAAGAAATCATTAGTTAACACACCAGGGTTGTTGGTGAGAACACCGTAGGATGACGCATCATAGTTAGCATCAAGCGCTCGCATACCACCAATAAGTACTGTCATTTCAGGAACGTTTAAACCAAGAGAGTTCGCTTTATCCACTAACATTTCTGCAGGTGAGCTATAGCTATCATCGGTATAATAGTTGCGGAAACCATCTGCTTTTGGTTTTAAGTAATTAAATGACTTAACGTTAGTTTGCGCTTGGCTAGCATCAGCACGACCAGGTGAAAAAGGCACTGCGATGCTATTACCCGCTTTTGCTGCTGCTTTTTCTATTGCGGTTGCGCCACCTAGAACAATGACATCAGCGAGTGATACTTTTGTTTTAGCCGATTTTTTATTAAATTTTGCTTGAATAGCCTCAAGTTTAGCCAGTACTTTACTCAACTCTTTTGGGTTATTTACCGCCCAGCTATTTTGTGGCTCGAGGTTGATACGAGCACCATTGGCACCGCCGCGCATATCAGTCACTCGATGACTCGAAGCTGCCGCCCAAGCGGTTCTTACTAATTCAGAAGTGGTTAGGCCAGAGTTAGTAATCTGCTTTTTAAGTTGTATGATATCTTTGTTGGTGATCAGTTGATAGTTTATTGCGGGTATAGGGTCTTGCCACATCAGCACTTCACTTGGTACTTCCGCGCCAACATATCTTGCACGAGGTCCCATATCTCTATGTGTTAACTTAAACCAAGCTTTAGCAAAGGCGAGATCGAATTGTGTTGGATCTGCTCTAAAACGCTCAACAATTTTGCGAAATTGAGGATCTTCCTTCAATGCAATATCAGTGGTGAACATAATAGGGGCATGACGTTTGTTTGGAATATGTGCGTCAGGCACTAAATTAGCCGCTGCTTTATTATCAGGGATCCACTGTTTTGCGCCTGCAGGACTTTTAGTTAATACCCAATTAAAGTTCATTAAATTATCTAGGTAATTAGAAGACCACTGGGTTGGTGTAACTGTCCAAGCACCTTCCAAACCACTGCTGATTGTGTCAGCACCAACACCAGTACCACATTTATTTTTCCAGCCGAGTCCTTGTGCTTCAATGTCAGCAGCTGCGGGCTCTGCACCAACACAGCCGTTAGGTTTTTTTGCACCATGCGCTTTCCCTAACGTATGACCACCGGCAAGTAATGCAACAATCTCTTCGTCGTTCATTGCCATACGGCCAAATGACATTCTGATATCGTTTGCTGCTAATAATGGATCAGGTTTGCCGTGTGGACCTTCAGGATTAACATAAATCAACCCCATTTCTACGGCGGCAAGTGGGCCTTTTAATTTGCCCTTTTTGTCGCGACGTTTGTCGGACAGCATCGCAGTCTCTGGTCCCCAATAAACTAAATCTGGTTCCCAGTCATCAGTTCTACCACCGGCAAAACCGAAGGTTTTAAAGCCCATTGATTCAAGGGCAACATTGCCTGAAAGTACCATTAAATCTGCCCAAGAAATCTTACGACCGTATTTTTGTTTAACCGGCCATAATAAGCGGCGCGCTTTATCTAAATTAACATTATCAGGCCAACTATTAAGTGGCGCGAAACGTTGTTGACCGCCAGATGCACCACCACGACCATCATGAACACGGTAAACACCTGCACTATGCCACGCCATGCGTATCATTAATGGACCATAATGCCCCCAATCAGCAGGCCACCAACTTTTTGAATCTGTCAGTGTGGTTTGAATATCTTTCTTAAGTATTGCTAAGTCGAGGCTAGCGAATTCTTTGGCATAATTAAATTGTTCGCCGTAAGGATTAGATTCTGCACCATGTTGACGCAGTGGACTGAGGCTCAATTGATCTGGCCACCAAAATTGATTGGTTTTTGCTTCATTGGCAGCTAACGCTTTTGCTGGCAATACCATTGAAGTTAAGGCGACTGAAATCGCCGCTGCAATAGGGAGTGTGCTCTTAAACATTATATATTCCTTATTTTAGGGGCTGCTGATCTTTCGCTGCAAAAATAATCTCGAAAGGTCAACAGACCCTTTTAGTGATAAAAATCTCATATAAAGCATAGAAAAAAGCAGGGTGATTGAATAATTGATTACCTAGAAGATAACGTTCTATTTTTTGATAATGACTAATTTAGTATTTCTGATTAAAATCAACTTAACGTTCAATAAAATTAATCATATAAAATATGATCTCTTTAAAACAACTGCACTATGCATTAGCGATTGAAAAAACATTACACTTTAAAAAAGCGGCAGAGGCGTGCAATGTGTCTCAATCGGCATTAAGTACCGCGATAACTGAACTTGAAAAACAGTTGGGGGTAACCGTTTTTGAACGTAATAATAAACAGGTATTAATCACCAATAATGGTCAGTTGATACTTGATAAAGCTAAAAGGGTTAAGTTGGAATTAGACGAGCTTTTACTGATAGCGCAAACCAATAAACATCCCTTTTATAGTCCTATGTCTATTGGAGTGATCCCAACGATTGGTCCATATCTATTACCGAAAGTTTTACCTGAAGTGAGAAAGCAATTTCCGAGTTTTAAATTGAAAATTATTGAAGAACAATCACATATTTTGGTTGAAAAGGTGCGAACGGGAGAAATTGACGCCGCTATACTCGCTTTACCTTTTCCTATTGAAGGTTTGATGAGTTTTAATTTTTGGCAAGAGGACTTTTATTGGGTTTGTCATAAAGATGAATGCCCGAAAAAATTGCAGGAAATTACCAGTGAAGAACTTGAAATTGATAAATTGATGCTGTTAAAAGAGGGGCATTGCTTAAAAGAGCATGCACTAGCAGCCTGTAGTTTACAAAATAAAAAACAAGATTCAGATTTTGATTCGGCAAGCCTACATACCTTAGTTCAAATGGTTGCAGGTAAGCTTGGCACCACACTGGTACCACAAATGGCACTCGATCAACTGACCTATAATGAATCTGAACTGAGGGCTGTTCATTTAAATGAACCTGGACCGCATAGAACAATTGCTTTAGTGATCAGACCTAATTATGTCAGGACGAATGAATTAACCCTGCTCAAAGATATTTTCGCCCAGCAGTTAGTTAAAAAGTGTGGCTTAGTTTAACTATCGAATGTTTATGACTAGCAATATCTTTAGTGCTTCAGTTTTATAGAATTAACTATTCAATTTTATTTGATTTACTGAACTACTAGCTGAGCGCACACTAGGATCATCTTAATGGACGGAGTGAATAAAAATGAAAAATATTATAGAAACGCTAAAAGCATTTTTACATTTAACGGCTGATAAAAATGCAGTAGTTAAGTGTAATTACCCAAACAATTATTATGGTGACCAATGTTGTCAAAGCCGAAAGGCTAAAGCGTAGTGTGTTAGTAAACCGGCAAAAGACTAAGTGAGTTAATGTTAACTCTGTTGCCCCGTTGAAGATTTAGTGTGAAGATGTAAAAATTTGTATTTATTTGTTATTGATAATCATTATCATTACGTTTATAGTTCTGGCAATTATACTAATGAGGGTTACAAAGGTGCAACAATTTCGTTTTTCACTACTTGCTGTCGCATGTGCATCAGCACTTTTTTCTGGTTTTATTTCTGCTAATGAACAAGATACACAAGCGGAAGCAGTAAAAGAAAAAAAATTGAAAAACAAGGATGTAGAACTTATCACTGTCTATGGAAGACAAAACCAAGTGGTAATGAATTCAGGTTTAGCAACCAAGTCTGATATGTCGTTAATGGAAACTCCGGCGGCGGTGGTGATCGTCGATGAAGAGCTTATTAACGCGCAAGGGGTTAATAACTTACAAGACTTAGTTCGTAATATTAGTGGTGTTACGCAAGCGGGTAACAATTACGGTATTGGCGATAACTTGGTGATTCGTGGACTTGGTGCTAACTATACTTACGATGGTATGTACGGTGGTGCAGGACTTGGCAATACGTTTAACCCAACACGCTCATTAACTAATGTTGAATCTGTCGAAGTACTTAAAGGTCCTGCGACAGGTTTGTATGGCATGGGCAGTGCCGGTGGTGTCATTAATTTAATTGAAAAAAAACCTGAGTTTGTTAACAGCCATGAGATCACTGCGGAGTTAGGTCAATGGGATACTTATGCATTAAGTATTGATAGCACTGGCGGATTAACGGATAAATTGGCTTATCGTATTGTAGTAAAGTCTGCACGTAGTGATGGTTATCGCGATATTGGCACAGACCGTGATGAGATTTACAGTTCACTAAAATATGTTTTTGATGAACGCCAAGATTTGATGTTATCTGCTTCGTATATCAATGATGCTATTGCCGTTGATTCTGTTGGTCATCCTATTCGCATTTATAATGCTGAGTCGGTGGGTGGTAAAACTGCTGGCGAAGCAAGTTGGCAAGATTTGATTAACGACCCTGAAGGTAAAGGCATTCAACTTAGTGATGCTCAGCGACAGCAATTAGCAGGCTCTTTAGCTGATAGTGATGGTTTAACACCGTATGAATTTGGTCACAATGGCATCATTTCACCTATGGCTAAAGATAATGAAGGTGAAGAGCTAAGATTTAAGTTAACTCATAATGTCTTTTTTAATGATAACCTCTTTTTAAATCAGCAGTTACAATACCGCGATTATACTTCTGGCTTTGCGCGTCAAACAGGTGCATATAACTACGTTTATTGGAATCGCAGAGGCACTATTAATGCAAACCCGCGTGCGCCATTAGTTGAAAATGATGTGTTATACCCCTTTGCTGCTCGTCGTCAGGAATATCGAAAAGTGGAAGCGGATGAAACCTCTTGGCAATATTTTGCCGATTTACGCTATGACTTCGAGTTTGCTGGCATAGATAACGAACTTTTATTAAATGCCAATTACGAAGATAGAGATATTCGTTTCAAACAACATTCAATTTATGATGGTGATAAGGTCATAAAAAATAAAGCGGGTGATGAGATCTACCAAGGCTCCTTACCTTATATTTATGACATTCGTAATCCTAATTGGGCTCAAGGTTCATTTGAAGATCATGATCCCTTGATGACCAGTAACTATAATAAAAAAGTTAGTGCATGGGGAGTAGGTCTTCAACATGTGGGTTACTTTGCCTATGGTATCTCTACCCGTGTAGGCGTGGCATTTAACGAAATTAAGCAAAGCTACGAGCATTTTGGTGTGGATGAGCGCTATCGTGCTAGTGCCGCAGTGCCGACACCTGAAGCAGATACTAATGATGACGGTATTACCTATAATTTAGGTGTTACCTATATGCCTACCGATGATCTCTCTTTCTTCATTAATCACTCAAAAGGAAGAACCGCTTACAGTATGTTAGGTGGCGTCAAAGGTGATGGATCTGATCGATTAGACTCTGAATCGATGAGTGACGATTTAGGTATGCGTATTAAAGCATTTGATGACCAAATGTTAACCTCTATTGTTTTCTTTAATAGTTCTCGTACAAACTTGCGGTATGCAAATCCTGAGTATGATGATGGCGTGTCGGCGCCGAATGTGCCAAAAAGCTTTTTTGATGGTAAAGAAGAAACGACCGGTGTTGAGTTAGATATGAATGCTCATCTGAATGAGCGTTGGATGATCAATATCAATGGTGTTTATCAAGATGCTCGCGATAAGAAAGATCCAAACCGAAGTAGTTATGATACTCGTCAAAAGGGCGTTCCTTATGTAACGGCCAGTACT
>CAJXRC010000154.1 GCA_913058405.1 uncultured Colwellia sp.
GAGATCTAGTACGGTCTCGTGGGCTCGGAGATGTGTATAAGAGACAGAAATAAGTATGAATAGTTATTCTGTTAAATTGCATAACCCCTTGTGGTCCTTGTTTTATAAGGGGTTTGAGCAAAGGAGTATGCAGACAGTAGTTAATATTTATGACATGCTACCCCTGCAATAACAAAAATAACATTTCAATCAGGCTAAGATTTTTAACCTGTAAAATAATAAAAATGGCAACAAGCCATATAGATAACATTGAGGAATATATTACATGAAAGTGAACAATTCGCAGGTATTCAAAAAATCTGCTTTATGCTTAGCGCTTAGTTCTGCACTGGCTTCACCTACTTATAGTTACGCAGAAGAAACGGCTGCTAAAGTAGTAGATAAAGGCATTGAAACTATTCAAGTTACAGCTTCTCGTCGTTCATCGACTGTGCAAGAAGCACCTTTAAATATCACCGCACTAGATGGTGATGTTATGAAAGATCAAAATATAACTCAATTGTCTGATATTGCTAGATGGGTACCTGGCTTAAGTATTGCGGATCAAGGGGGTCGTAGTGGCTCTCCAATTATCGTTCGTGGTTTAAATACCAATTCATCTGGACCTGATACTGATGGTGGCACTGTTGCAACTTACATCGGTGAAATACCACTTGTAGTAGACATGAAGCTTATTGATATTGAACGAGTTGAAGTCTTGATTGGTCCACAAGGGACTTTATATGGCGCTGGCACACTCGGTGGTGCTATCCGCTATTTACCGAACAAGCCTATACTAGATGAAACATCAGGGTTGCTTTACGGTGATATTTTCACTTTATCTGAAAGTGATGATACGGGTGGTGAAGCGGGTTTTGTTTTTAATACGCCACTAATTAAAGATGAATTAGCCGTGCGTTTTGCCTTTAATTATTTAGATGAACCTGGATATGTTGATTATAACTATGTAGTGCGTGAAGGGGGGGAGTCATTACCTGACCCTGATTGGTCAGATGCTGATGCGGTTAACAGTAATCTGAAACAGGTGAAAGATGCTAATTATGAGCAAACAACCACAGCAAAAGCGATGATTCGCTGGCAACCAAATGACATTTTTGATGCAACTTTATCTTACTTCTATCAAAATCAAGACATTGGTGGCCGTTCGATTGTTCATGGTAATAGTTTAAGCGAAACCAACCCTTTATCTTCGGTTATGGGAGATTATGACTCAGGTTATCGTTATCAAGAGCCCAGAGAAAAAGAAGATACTTTATTGAGTTTAGAATTGACGGTTGACCTAGGTTTTGCTGAATTAGCCTCAGCTACGGGTTATTCAGAATTTGAAGCGCTCGGGCAGCGTGATCAAACCGATTTACTTATTCGTTTAGATTATGGCTATGAAGAATTCCCAGGTTTTTCTGCTTTTACCCGAGAAGTCGATGAAGCTAAAAATTTCACTCAAGAAATTCGTTTAGTATCAACCAGTGACTCAGCTCTTTCTTGGATTGTTGGTGCTTATTACAATAAGTTTGAAAGCTTTAGCGATAGTCGTGAATATACGCCAGGCTTCGATCAGTACGCTGTTGATAACTTTGGGGCAGAGCAATTACGCCCTGATTCATTAGAATATATTTCGGTAGGTGAGACTGAAACTACAGAATCCGCTCTTTTTGGTGAATTAACCTATAGCGTAAATGATAAATTAACCTTGATGTTAGGAGCAAGATTTTATCAATATGATGTAGTCGCGCAATCAGATTCGGATTTACCTCTGTTAAATACTATTTATGCTGCGAGTTATGATCCAACATTCATTGATTTATCTTTAGTGAAGTCTACTGCAGAAGATGATGGCAGTTTATTTAAAGTTAATGCAAGCTATCAATTTAGTGATGATGTGATGGGCTATGCTACGATAAGTGAAGGTTTTAGAATTGGTGGCTCTAACGGAATACCTGCTTGTGATGAAGATATTGGTCAGCAGCAAAATATTTGTGCCCAACCGGACGAAATAATGTACGAGGCAGATACTACCACTAATTATGAGTTAGGTTTTAAGAGTACTTGGTTGAGTAACCAGCTACATTTTAATGCCGCTATATTCATGGTGGAGTGGGAAAATGCTCAAATAGCAGGCGCAACGGAAGTGGGTCAACAACCTTACACCTCTAATGCCGGAGAGGCCAAAGCATCGGGCGTTGAAATATCAAGTCGAGCTATGTTAAGCGATAGTCTTATCGCCTATGCAACTTACGCTTATACTAACGCGGAACTGGCAAGTGATGCACCTGGAATTGGTGCTTTTGATGGTGACCGTTTACCGGGTTCAGCAGAGCAACAATTTTCACTCGGTGCAACCTATTCAACTGAAATCTTTGGTCGTACTGGTTTAGATATTAACTATGGTTTAACTTACCAAAGTGATGTTTATTCTAAAGTTGGACTGCGTGATAACGGTGAGGCCTTACCGGGTTATGCAATAAGCAATATGTCAGCCCGCTTCTCTGAAGATATGTGGTCGGTCACCCTTTACGTTGATAACATGTTTGATAAATATGCTTTTAGTTCAGTACGTCGAGATGTTGGCGATATTACAACCGCTAATGATCCTGCGATACAGCGTAACTATGGTCACTTTTTGGTCACGCCGCGCAAAATAGGCGTTCGTTTCGAGTATTTGTTTGATCTGTAAATTTTTACTTTTCTAATAACATAAAGGTAAGAGCACAGTATGATTATAAACGTATTTAAATTAAGTACTGTTAAATTATACCGTAGCTTCTTAACCTTTTGCTTATCTATAAACGGTTAGAAAAGTAAAATTATGAACATGTTACTTTGTGATTAAATGGCAAAATATACAAATAGTAGTGATTAAAATATGTCTAGTGAAATAAAGGTCTTACATCAGCAGGCGCTAAAAGCATTAAATCAGCGTTTGTATCAACAAGCTCATCAAAATTTAATTTCGATTTTACAACAAGATAAATATTTTGCGGATGCCTATTTTTTGTTAGCCATGATTGCTAGTGCTCATCAGAACTTAAAAAAAGCCATTGAATTAATTAAACAAGCCAATGCCTATGATCCTAATAATCTCGAGTATCTATCTCAACTTGCCAAGCATTACGCATTAGACAACAATCATGTGCAAGCGTTACATTTTGCCGAGCTTGCTGCTAAAAATGAAAATAAGTTACACGCTACATCGTCATTAACATTAGATACCCTTGGCGTTGCATATAGCCAAATGGGTTTACATGAAAAAGCGGTTAGCTTTTTTGAAAAGGCCGTAGCTGTTAATGATAAGAATCCAAATTACTTCTTTAACTTAGGTGCCTCACTAAAGTTTACTGGTGATTTTGACGGGGCTAAAAAGGCCTATGAAAAAACTATTTCAATGGCACCAAATTATTACAAAGCACATGCAGCATTGACCAGTTTAGGTGGTTTATCTGTTGACTCAAATCATATTTCTCAACTTGAGCAACATTTTGCACAAACTCAGCAAGCAGACGATAAGCTATATATTGGTCATGCCCTAGCGCGGGAATATGAAGTGTTAAAAGACTTTGATAAAGCGTTTTACTACTTAGATACAGCAAAAAAACGTAAGCTCCTGCAGTTTGAATACAGCATTGATGATGATAAAGCACTATTTAAGAGTCTTGAAAGCCACTTTAAAAGCGATAATAGCTCGTTAGATCAAGGCTTTGATACAGATGAACCTATATTTGTGGTTGGTATGCCAAGAACTGGAACAACACTGGTGGAACGAATTATTTCACAGCACTCAGAGGTAACCGGTGCGGGGGAATTACAACACTTTGGTCTTCTATTTAAATTAATGGCTAGAACAACCAGTAATCGTGTGATTGATGCTGATACCGTAGCGGCATCAAAAAATATAAATTTTGAAGCGTTAGGTAAAGCTTATATTGAGAGTACGCGAGCAATAACGGGGGAAACAGCAAAGTTTGTTGATAAAATGCCGCTAAATGTGCTTTATGTTGGCTTTATCTTACAGGCGTTACCCAAGGCTAAAATTGTTTGCTTAGATAGAAATCCACTAGATACTATTGTTAGTAATTTTAGACAGCTTTTTGCCGTTAACCAATCGTATTACAGTTATTCATATGATTTAGAAACTACCACTGAATTTTATTTATTATTTAAACAATTAGCGACCTTGTGGCTAAAGCTTTATCCCGATAACTTCTATTTAATTAATTATGAAAAATTAGTGAATGATCCTGTCAATGAAGCCCAGCAGCTCATTGAGTTTTGCAATCTTCCTTGGCAAGAACAATGTGTAAATATTCATCAAAATTCAGCACCCGTTGCTACCGCGAGTGCACTGCAAGTACGTAGCCCTATCAATAATCGCTCTGTAGGTAACTGGAAAAAATATGATGCTTATCTCGATAGTGTAAAAGAGGTGTTAGCCTCTAGAATACCAAGCTAATTTTTTCCAGAGTAGATGTTGAATATTTCAATAATGCTAACAGCTAAAGATAAATGCTTGTAGGAAATGATATGACCATAACTACGGCAGCGTAATCAATGGTGATGTAGCTTTTAAATCATGAATTTATAGGAGTGCTAAATGACGGTCGTATCAGAGCATATAAATATAAGCCTTATCGATACTTTTAAATCAATGCTAAAAGAGAAAGAATACCGATCTCAATATGAACTGGTTTATGATCTTTCACTTAAAGGCTTTGAAAATATATCTCAATCAAAAGTATCTAGAATGCTTACCAAGGTGGGAGCAATTAGAACAAGAAATGCTAAAAATAAGGTTATATATCAATTGACGGATCAGCTAGTCATTCCAAGAATTAATTATGCTATTGATACTATTGCTTTGACTGTGAACAACAACGACAGTCAAATTGTACTTAAAACTGTGGCAGGCGGTGCCTCCATCATTGCTCGAGTTCTAGATTCATTAGAAGATTCTTTCGGTATATTAGGGACTATCTCAGGAGATGATACTGTATTTGTTGTTCCATCAGATACAAAGAGAATTAATGAAATAACGAAAGGTATTTCAGATTTGTTCAGTATACCTTCGTACTAGTTAAGGTTATTGGTTATTGGTTATTGGTTATTGGTTATTAAATTATCGCTAATGAAATATTAATTAATATTAGATTGTTATAACCTACTTTACTTTTTAAATTATATAACAGAATAGGAATCACTTAATTAGTAAAAGTGCCTTTTTATCTTGGATAGATGTGAAAATTTCGATTTGATTATTCCTATCTCACTTCGGGGGCGAAAGCGCCTTAGATTTATTACTCTAATTTTATGTGGACCTTAGTTGATTCTAATGTCCGCTTTTGAGATTGGGTAGATAATTGTACGAAAAGTATTGAATAAGATTTTAGGTTTAAATTAATAGACATATTTAAATTATATGTGGCAGTTTGTAGGCTCACAAGTTGACAGTACAGGTATAAACCTAATGTCAGCTTATGGCTAGGAGCCGAAGTATTAATTTAGTCACTTGAAGCTTCCGCTTTGCGCACTTAGCGGCCATTATTTTCTTGCTATTTGTGAAATTTCTTGTGATTTTCTCATGACTTTTGACGCAAAATCTTCAATTAATTTACCCTAATCTAACTACAGTACAAAAAACCGTTAAACAAGAATTCTCACTTTATTTGAAGAACCACACATTGGTAAAATGTTTTTTGCACTGATAGGATTTTTTTACGGCCAAGGTCGCTGACTTTCTGCATCAATCCAGGCATTAACCCAGTCAGGCACATCAAAGTTTGGTGTCGGTTTATCATAGGCAGCTAAAACTTCAGTAGCAGGCACTAAACCCTGCTTTGAAGTAAACGCAGCTTTAATTAATGCCGATGAACAAATTTTATCTTGGATATGGGTTTCTTGTAAAAAATAAAACCAGCGTCCATCATGACAAATGACTTGCGTAGTAACGGTAAATTTTTTCCAAAATGCAATTCTTCTACGATAACGCACACTCGCGCCACCCACAGCAAAAGCCCATTTGT
Organism: uncultured Colwellia sp.; assembly: GCA_913058405.1. GTDB lineage: Bacteria > Pseudomonadota > Gammaproteobacteria > Enterobacterales > Alteromonadaceae > Colwellia. The sequence goes on from CAJXRC010000154.1 coordinate 6,015, forward strand.
TTTTTCTCATGATGCTGAGCAAACCAGTACGTTGTGCGAAATCCCAACGACCAAATTCCATATAGGTTAAATGACGTGCATTGTTGAGCTCAACAAAGACATCAATATCAGTTAACCCTGCGCGACAGTTCAACACGCTTTTTTCATCCAAATTCATCTGAGGACTATTTTTGGCCCTAAAAAGGGTCGCGATTAACTTAATATACGGGTACATACATTATTTCTCTTAGTTTTTATCATGTAAAACAAGAAGTAAGAGTACGCGTAAGTATTAAAGAAGGAAAGTAAAAATAGTGAATGAACTAGTTTGTTGGGCAGTGTAGCTTTGCCGAAGCGTTGTGATAGCTGGTTTATCTTTATAGCGGAGTGATAAGTAGGTTGGTGTAATAAAAGAAAGTGGCATTAAATCATGGAGGTAGTCTTAGTGTTCAAAACTACCTTAGTTTTTGTCATCAAGCAAAAAAACATTAATTATCGACACTGGTTAAGGTCTGTAATGCTTTAGCCATAGTTTGTTCTCCTTCTTCTGTCACTGTCATGTTATTGAGCATTCTTTGTTTAAATAAACACTGTTGCGTTAACGCCGCTGTAGCTTCAACACTTTTTTGTTTAACTGTCGGGTGATATGGGGAGCTTTTAACTAAGTCCATCACTTCTGGAAAACGTTGTTTAAATAACAACAATGTTTCGTTAAAGTCGGCTGCATTTTCTTTAGGGCACAATGCTAACGCGCCATCGGTAAGTTGATATAACCCTTTCACTATTCTGCTTTTTTGTTGTTCCTGTTCAGATAAATCGGCTGCAATTACCGTGTGAGATAATAAAACTAACATGAGGGTAAAATATGTTTTCATAGCTATGTTCCGTGTTTTTATCAGATGAAATAAAAAATCAGTTTGCCTCATAGATAAGAAACAAACTGATTTTTCGTTAAGTCTTCGTGTTCAATGTCCCAATTTATCTATTAACAATAAATGGTTTTTAAACGCTCTATTAGTGGTAAGTCACTTTCAACAAGCGCTCCTAACATCAACCATTCAACGAGTAATTTACTTAGATCAATCTCAGTACCTGATTGCATTTGTTCTTGCATTAACTGCACTTGAACTTTTAGACGCTGCTCAGCTAACTCAACCGGTGAATCACTTTTACCTAGTATTTCAATTTCTAACGTTTTATCAAAACGAGCACTAATTTGAGCTTCTTTTATTAACTTAACATGCTCTTGGAAACGTTTTTGCCAAAAGCTAGACATATTATTAAACACAGTTGATGCTTGTAATGCTGCTAAATCTTGACTGTTTTGTGCGTGTATAGACATTAACTCAAACAAGTTTGACCACGTTTGCTGTTCTTTCGCCGTATTCTTGCTTTTGATCAGTTGGGCAACTTTCTTAACTATTTTTTCAATGCGAGCAGCAACAGGCTTAATTACAGGTCGACTTGAAACAACTTCTTTCAATAACGCTTCTGCTTGTTGTTCAATTGCATGTAATACTTGCTTATCATCTTCAGCCGTTACAGCGTTTAAAGACGTTTCAATAACGATTACTTTGTCAGTAAATAATTGCTGTTGCGTCGATAACACGGCTTGTTGTTCAGACTTAAACTGCTGTCTTTTACCAAATAATTCATCATTAACTTGACGGAATTTTTGCCACAGTTGGTTTTCTTGATGATTACCAGCAAAACCAACTTCGCGCCATGATTGTTGTAACAACTTAGCTGAGTCAATTGCCGCCAAGACATCTTCATTTTCTAGTAACGCTTGAGCTTCAACGATTAATGCTTGTTTTGCTGCGGTATTACTTGCATGAAAAACACTGATGGCACTTTTAATCGGTGCAATTGCATTTTTAAACTTCAACTGCAATTTTTTGTATTGGTTGCGATCCACTTCACCAGCATTGTTCCATTGCTGTTGTAAACTATTAAGTTGACCGTCCAGTTGTTTGAAGTCTGGTTTATCTGTTTCTTGCGCATCATTCAACTTTGTAACAAATAACTCTGCTTTTGCTAATATCTTTTGACGTTGATCTAAATGCTGCAAACGCATTTTATCTTGCTCAGCATAAAATAAACGACAAGGAGCAAAGGCTTGTTCGCAACGTTGGTTAAACTGCTCATTCAACTGCTTATCTACGTCTTCATCGGCATGACCTAATGAATTCCAAGTGCCACGATATGCTTTTACTTTTGCAGCTTGCTCATTGGGATTATCCAATGGTGTATCAACAAGTTCTTGAATGGCTAACAATAATTCTTGTTTACGTGGTGTAGCGATATAATGTTCCCAATCGCTCAGCTCGACCATTTTTTCACTTACTTGGTCAAAGTCACGTTGTAATTGTTGATATTGTTGTACAGACAGCTGGTGAATAGTTTCTTTCACGCCTTTAAATAAACCAAAGCAAACTTTGTACTTACCATTGTTAAGTAAACGTTTTATGTCTTGTAGCTTTTTCTTGTGCTGAAAAAACAATTCTTTTTGCTGACTTTGCAGCGACTTTAAGCCACCTTGCCAAGTCGCGACAATTTCTTTTTGAGCTTGCACAATCGATTCAGGTAAAATACCTGCTGTTTTCTTTTCAATAACGCGCCAAGACTTTAACCAATCATTATAGGTTTGCTGGCGATCGTTCAACTCATCTAATGACTTAGGTAAAGTCAGTTGCGATATCTTAGAAATTAGGTGAGTTGCTTGACTAACCGACTCTGCTATTTCTGGTATTTCATTCAAACGTTTAGTTAATTGCACAACTTGAACAATAAAAACTTGTTGTTCTTCTTTATTAAGAACAGACGCTTTAATACTGGTTGTTAATTGACTTAATAATTCTTTGAAAGATTCTTCATCAAATTTGTCACTTGAAAAAACGGCAGTGGTAATCGATTGGCTAATATGATTAAGCTGTTGGGTAAAATCTTTTTTGTCTTGCTGTTTATCATGGGATAATTTATCAGCAATAATTTGTTGCTGGTAATTTTCAGCTTTGGCAATAAAGAGTTTCTCTATATGCGTAATAATACTTTGATATTTTTCATTAAACGCTGCGCTTTTTTCTTCAGTAAAAATACCAAAGTCGGTCGCTAGTGCCTGCCATTCATTAATTAGCTGTGCCTTACGGCTTTTATAAACACCATAATCACCAACATCTTTTAGCGCTTGTAGTTTGGCTAATGTCAGTTGTATTTGTTTTTCTAATTTTTGAGGTTTTTCAATGGCTGATTGTATCGCACTCAGTTTATCTTGGATCTGTTGCGCTAATAGGTCATTGCATGCTTTTTTACTTAACTTATCTAAAACTTTAGCATCATCAACTTGGTTAATTATGTAAGCTTGAAATTCAGGGTTTTGTTTTTGACTAAAGCTGTGCGTTAACAAATGTGTTGTTGTTTTACGTGCACTAATTTGCTGATAAAGCGAAATCATAATAGCACTATCTTGTTCATGGGCAAGCCAAGCTTCTAATAAAGCCGTGCCTAATAGCGGTGTGCTTTCTTGTTGACTTAACAGTGTTTGCTTGTGTTGTGCGCTGATAACAACATTATGATTAGTTGTTAAAATATCATGCACTTGTTTGGCAGCAAACTGTTTTACTTTTGCTTGGTCATTATGCTGACTTGCCTCTAGGTAACACTCAAGAGTCCCTACTTTAATTAAAGCGGCGCGGCGCACTAAGTCACTGCTGTCTTGCTTTATAAGATCCGTTAAAATGGCAAGTTGTTCACTGTTATCAGCAGATAACTCATCATTAATCGCTGTAATACGTACAGTCGCGTCTTTATGTTGCCATTTAAATTTTGTTTTAAATAATTTGGAGAAGATCATAGTTTTTTAATTCATTCAGTTGGAGAATAACAAAAGCGATTTAAAGTCAGGACTACAGCTCATTGTTACTGAAATAAGCGATATCCGCTTGTGTTGGTTTGGTACAGCTTTTCAATTCTTCTTCCGCTTTGTAGCTTGAGAATTCAGATTTTAACTGACGTTTGTTTTTTTCAACAACATGGCCGTCAGGACCAATAGTGAGCATTTCATCATTTTTCAGGTGTCTAGCTTGATAAGCCATACTTAATTGTAAGGCGGTGGCGCGCTGCGCTTCGTCAACAACTGTACCTTCAGGCCATTTACCTGTTTCCGCAGCACATTTTAGGCGTAAGTACATGTCATTTGACATGGCGTCTATGGTTTTGATTACATCCATTAGAATTCCGAGGTATAAGTTGTATGAAAATTAGTTATAAACATTTGTATTCAATGTATCTAAAGCTTGTATCAGAAAAGGCTATCGCGCTTTGCGTTTAGTAAAGAGCAACATGGCACGGATGACTATATACATAACAAATCCGATAATGGTACTAACCATGGCAACATTATGCTGCCAACTACCTGGCTCAACACCTTCCCAAAACATAAAGAGAAATCCACCACAAAATAATAACATGGCGACAAAAGAGTAGTTCATTAAGCGTTGCGTTTTATTGATTAAACTAACGCGGTTTAGGCTGGCAAGTTTATCGGCGTCAAGTTCAGATAAATCAAGGTTACAGTGATTACAGATTTTTGCTTTATCGGAGATTTTCTTCTTACAACCCGGACAATTAGTAACGGCCATTTAGATACTCATGCAATGATAGTTAAAACGTTTAAGCAGGCACTTTAGCTTTATACAAAGTAAGGCAGCCTGATTTAATGTCGCTTAGTATACCTGACCTATTTTGCTATTTCACTAATCCAGCGAGTAGAAATAGCTAAGAATGAATGAATACCTATTTCATTAAGGGGGTGAACTGTTGTGCGAAGAGAAAATAAATCAAGGTAAGATAAACAGTTGGCCTATTATTACCTTAAGAAAAGAGCGATACGACCTTGATTTATTTGAATTAGCGTAAGTGAATGCTATATCTGTTTTCCTTCTACTTTAACAGAAAACAATACTGCATACACAACCGGGATAACACCCAAAGTAAAAACAGTAGAGAACAGTAGTCCTCCCATGATAGCTATCGCCATAGGTTGCCAAAACTCGCCACCTCCAAGGTACAATGGAATTAAACCAAAAATGGTAGTTGCTGTCGTTAATACAATAGGTCTGAGCCTTTGCTGAGCGGCATTGATTATTGCCTGAAAATGATTATCAGGAAGTGCTTGCTCCTCTATTTGTATACGTTCTAATAATATAATAGCGTTGTTAATGACAATACCGGCTAAAGAGACTATGCCAAGTAGTGTCATAAATCCAATGAATGATTGTCCTACTAATAAACCACTCGTTACCCCAATAAGACCTAGGGGAATCGTTAATAAGATGATGAATGCTTTTCTAATCGAATTAAACTGGGCAATTAGTAATAAAAGTATAAGAAAGCCTGCAATAGGTAACTTGTCTCCTATAGATTTATTCGCTTTACCCGATGTCTCATATTCACCACCAAGCTCGTAAGTATAAGTTAATGGCCAGTCTTTTTGCTGCGCTTCAAGCCAAGGCAATAATTCCTTAAACGCTTGGTTTGCAGTAATTGTGCTGTCTATTTGGCCACCTACGGTAATAGTTTTTAAGCGATCCCGACGTAATATTTGAGCGGATTCCCACACCACCTGTCTCTTATACACATCTCCGAGCCCACGAGACCGTACTAGATCTCGT
>CAJXRC010000155.1 GCA_913058405.1 uncultured Colwellia sp.
CCTCTTCGTCGGCAGCGTCAGATGTGTATAAGAGACAGTTGCTGCTCTGACCTCCACAATTTCGTCAACTGAAGTGCCGGTTGCTTATCTCATTGAAGATAAAGCAATGACAAGAAAGCGTGCAACCTGGTTAATCTCTGGATTAGTTTTCATCGCCAGTATGTTACTCATTGCCTTTTTTGAACAACTCTTTGGCTTAGTGATCCAACTCCTAACCACTATTTTACAGCCACTGATGTCATTATTTTACTTCATCGTGGTTGGTTGGTTATGGAAGCGCGGAAATCAACTTACCGATATGGCTCAATTAGATAAACACCGGTCACTAAAATTACTTGGCTTTTACCTACGCTTTATCTGCCCTGTTCTTTTAGTTGTGGTCTTTATTAATGTCGCTTTTTAAACAGTATTCTCTGCTAGTCTAATGAGACTAGCTAATGTGAAGTGATATTAAACAGATTAGCGATGTTTACGATAAATGGCCTCTATTGTTCCGTTAGTCGTTAGGTCTTTGATTACCTTGTTAACCGAGTCTCTTAGCGCCTTATCTTTAAAAGCAATATGTGAGTAAACGTCTGGCCACAATCTATGGATGGTGAAGTCTTTTTCCGCTATTTTCTCTTCATTGATATAACGTTTATCTGCTAAGTCATGGAGAAATATATGTATATCTCCGATACGAATATCTTTCTCACCCGCGACCATCATATAAGTGGTCTCATCTGGATGTGAATATTCACTGTAATTTGGGTTAGTAAGAGCCATTTCTTTAAAATCATCTCCAAGCATTTCTTTTGCCCCCTGATAGGCAGCAATAGAGAAACCTTGTAAATCAGAAATTTTGTTAACCTTTAGTTTCGCTGATTTTTTTGACACGGCGACATCGGTATAGCGAAAAATAGGCGAGGATAAAAAACCTTTAACTGATGAGTTTGAGAAAATATTACAGGCAACATCAATTCTGTGTCCTGAATTTATTTCATGTAACAATCTATTGTTACTCATATAAACAAACTTCACATTGTATTTTGGCAATTGCTTAAATATTTCTTCAGTCAGTTCAAGAAACAAACCATGATGATCTCCTTCAACAAGAAAAGGGGCAAAATTGCCAATACCTATCTTTAAGTCTTGTTTGGCCATTATCAAACTAGATGAACATAATAATGAAAATAAAAACAAGCGGCATAATATTTTAACCATATAAATAACCCACTGACAGAGTGCTATAAACGACAATAATGCAACTGATCAACCACACAAGTCATTTTTGTATAAATTACAATAACTAATAAAGCACAAAAGTACGGTAAATAGTAGCTAATTTCGATGATTAGGCAGGGATTAAGCTTATTATTACTTTGAATTGATTAGCTCTAGGGATTCTTTTTCACTGAGATCCACCTGCTCAATTTTCTCAAAGCGGGTAGAGATTTTATCTGCCGAGGTATGTATTTGTTTCACATCCGTTGCCGCCTGATCTATATGCCTAGCAAGATTAGCAAAGCGACCTTTAAAGCGGCTAAAGTCTTGTGCTAAATCGGACAAATGCGCCTGAATAATGTGTATTTGTTGGCGTGTCGCTTCATCTTTAAGTACCGAGCGTGCGGTTGTTAATATTGCCATTAAGGTCGTGGGCGATGTCAGCCAAACGCGTTTCTTATTAGCATATTCTACAAGATCACTTTGGTGTCCGTGAATTTCAGCGAAAATAGCTTCTGCAGGAATAAACATAATAGCGCCATCAGCTGTTTCATTATCAATCAAATACTTATCACTAATATCATTGATGTGTTTTTTGATATCTATTTTAAACTGGCGCATAGCTGATTTTCGCTCCGCCTCATGGGTTTCAAAATCCACCATTTTTCGATAGTTTTCTAATGGGAATTTTGAGTCAACAACAACATTACCCGTAGGTTTCGGTAAAAAGAGTACACAATCGGCAATTTTACCGTTTGATAGCGTATGTTGCAGTTTAAAACTTTGTTCAGGCAATACATTTCTAATCAAGCTATTTAATTGTACTTCACCAAATGCGCCCCGTGAGCGCTTATCATTAAGTACTTCTTGCAAGCTCACTACATTGGTCGATAACTCGGTAATTTTCTTCTGCGCATCATCAATTAACGCTAAACGCTGTAAAATATCACTAAAAGTTTTAGTGGTTTTTTCAAATCCCTCAGCTAAGCGTTTTTCTACTTGACCACTAATTTCCTGTAAGCGGTTATCCGTCGCCTGAGTCAGTCCATCAATACGCTTGCTCATTTGATCACTGCTTTGCGCCAATGTTTTAGCCAATTCTTCTCGGTTAGCTTGGCCTGTATTGTTTAGATGGTTAATCACTTGGTCTAATGATTGGCTTTGATTGCTAGCAAGTTGAGTTTGTAACTCGTTAACTTGCCGCATGAGCTTAATACGTAAATCAGCCATTTGCTGTTCTATATTATTCGATAACTGCAGTTGCTGTTTATCATGGGCTTGTGAAATTTGTTGCTGGTTCACTTGTTGATAATTTTGTTGTAAATGTAATAACTGTTCTGAAAAATGTTGGCTTAGCATTACTTGAACACGCTCTTCTTGCTCGGAGTTTTGTCTTAGCACTGCATTTTTGATGCTGCTTAATCGAAATAGCGCCCATACGAGCATTAAGAAAAACACTAGTGCCAAGGTGAGTGCAAGTGGTAAAAAGTGTTGTGGCTCTATGGAAAAGTTCATAACTTACTCTTGAAAAAAGAATTAACACGTATCAATGACTATCAATAACGACCGAAAAACACTGTATTTTATTACAGTAGTCTGTAGGTATTAAAACATAACTTGCCATACTCAACCAGTATTTTAATAAGTTAGCTGTTCAATAGCAGCCCCACAGGCTTTTAGCGCGGGTAAAATGGTCGTTAATACTTGCTGTTTCGTTGTCTGTGAAATATGAGTACTGATACTTAACGCACCAAGGACTTTTCCTGTCTGATTTCGTACAGGGACAGAAATTGAGGTTAAGCCCAGCTCAAGTTCTTGTTCTACCAAAGAATAACCCTGCTGATTTACCCGTGAAATTTCTGCGGCCAATTCCACTTTATTAGTAAGAGTGAAGGCAGTAAATTGCTCAATGCGACAGCTTGCTAAAAAGTCATGTAATACTTCATCTTTCATGTCAGCTAATAGTACGCGACCTAATGAAGTTGCAAATGCAGGTAAGCGAGTACCCACGTTCAAGCTAACGGACATGATGCGTTTAGTGGTAGCAACTCGCCCAACATACACAACATCTTCACCGTCTAATACCGCTGCTGAACAAGACTCATTAAGTTGCTCAACTAGCTGTTTCATCAGAGGTTGTGCGCTTTGCCAAACATCTTGAGAAGCAAGATATGAAAAACCCAACTTAAGTATTTTCGCCGTTAACGAAAATTTTTTTCCCTCTTGCTTGGCATAACCTTCACTTACTAATGTCAGTAAAAATCGTCTTGCTGCAGCTCTGGTGTAACCTGTTTCAGACGCAACTTCAGATAAGGTCATCGTGGGTCTTTGTTGATCAAAGGCCTGAATAACCACTAAACCTTTGAGTAAGGATTGTACAATTTCAGTTGATTTGATCATAACTTGATCACCATCATGTTTTTCTTGTTCTTGCTTTGACATTGAATAATCTCAAACCTACACTAATGTTCGATATATTAACAAGTGTACGCATAGCGCACAACTTGTTTTGATTAACTAAGAGTCTGTTGAACTTTCGCGGTTAAATTTTGTTCGAGATAAAAGCGTTTTAGTCACGGCGAGTGGTGTGTAGCCTAGTAACTCTAAGCAAATACTACTCAACAATGAGTAAGACGCTTTTAGCCGAATCCTTTGGACAACGTTTGTTGGTCATTTTTACAGCGTCATCGCCTTTTAATGTGGAACAACCACATGACAAAGGCTCTGCCTTGTATAAATACCCAACAAACCGCTGCAAAACAATCTCGCAAGATCAACAGACCCTAGTCTTAACAGAAATACTGCTAAAACTATAATGTAGCAGTAATTTTGAGAGTTGCACGTTTGTAAATGTAAAGTTTAATGAATTTTATTTGTATTAACGAAGAGGGGATTGATTTTTGGGTAAGGTGACTTATCAAAGTTGAGCTTGACTAACATACCGATGAGAATAAAAAATTCAATGGCATCCTTGCTTTGAATGTTACCGGTATAACTATTGTTAACATGCGTTATTGTAAATTATTCGTGGTGGTGATTAGCTGTCGGGATGATCATTACCAACATTTATTCAGATTCAAGATCCCTGGTTTTCTTTTGAACTGTATTCTCCAAAATGAAGTTTGCGAGTGCGTCTGCCGCAGGAGAGAGTGACTTGTTTTTGAGTTGAACTAAGCCAATGTGGCGAATAATTTTAGGGCTTGTCAAAGGAATAAAGCGAAGTTTGCTATTGTTTTTTGGAAATGCAAACCAAGGTAATGTGGTGATACCAAGACCTTCCTCTAGCATTGCAATTAATGACAGCATATTAGAAATAAGGAATTGCGAGTCGCTTAATAAGGGCTCGGCTTCAGTATCTTCGAGTAAACGTGAAGTACCATTTCTGATCAATCGTTGCTTGCGTAACTCTTTCCAATGTAATTCAGTTAGCTCAGCAAAAGGGTGATCTTCACGACAAACTACGCCTAATTGATCTTCCCAAACTGGGGTGAAAGTGATGTCTGCATGTTCATGTCCATGGGGCAAACTGGCAATACCAATATCTACTTGTTGTTTTTCAACCTTTCTTAATACAGCTTCAGAGTTATCATCGTAAAAACTGATGTGAAGCTCTGGCACGTCAGCAATAAATTTTGATAATAATTCGGGTAACATTCTACACGCAATCGAAGGAACAGAGGCTAGACGTAAATGACCTGTTTTATGCTCGCTCATCAAAGCCATATCTTGAGCAACGTTATCATGATGTGCAATAAGCTCTTTTGCCTTTGGTAAAAAGTATCGACCAAAAGGTGTTAATTCCGTATTTGAAGTCTTCGCATTACGTTTTTCAAACAAAACTGTACTGAGTTTGTTTTCGAGATCTCGTATCGATAAAGAAATAGCCGGCTGAGTTCGACAAGCTTTTTCTGCTGCCGTATGGAACCCCTTTAATTCTGCGACCCAAACGAAGTGACGAAGCTGAGCTATTTTAAATTCAGGTAGTGCCATAAGGATTCCTTATCAACGGATATTTTTTATTAATTTTTATTATTAAAACATACTACCTATAATGGATTCAATTATTTAATGGAGGTATTTATGTCTGAATCAATTTTTTGCAATTACATCAATGGCGAATGGGTAGAAGGCGCAAGTTCACTTGCTAACATCAGCCCTGCAGACACGAGCGATGTTATTGGTCACTACGCACAAGCTAACAAAGAACAAGCAGAAGCAGCGCTAGATGCCGCAAAAAAAGGGCAACTTGAATGGCAAGAAAGTGGCTTAGAACAACGCTACTCAGTGTTAATGGCTATTGGTGATGAGCTAATTGCTCGTAAAGATGAATTAGGTAAATTGTTAGCCCGAGAAGAAGGTAAAACCTTACCTGAAGGCGCTGGCGAGATTTATCGTTCGGGTCAATTTTTCCATTATTACGCTGCTGAAGTATTACGCCAAATGGGAGAAACTGCCGATTCAGTTCGTCCAGGTATTGAAATTGAAACACGCAGAGAGCCTGTCGGTGTTGTCGGTATTATTACTCCTTGGAACTTTCCTACGGCAACTGCAGCTTGGAAAATTGCACCAGCATTAGCTTTTGGTAATGCTGTTGTTCTAAAACCAGCAAACCAAGTACCTGCAAGTGCTTGGGCTTTAGCTGAAATCATCTCTCGTCAAGGTTTGCCAGCAGGTACGTTTAACCTAGTAATGGGTCCAGGCGCAGAAGTAGGTGACTTGTTAATTAACTCTAAAAAAATTAACGCATTAACTTTCACTGGTTCATTAGAAACAGGTCGTAAAGTTGCAATAGCTACAGCAGCGAACTTAGTAAAATGTCAATTAGAGATGGGCAGTAAAAATGCGCTAATCGTACTTGATGATGCAGATCTAGATAACGCTGTTGAGTGTGCTGTTGGCGGCGCTTTCTTTGGTACGGGTCAAAAATGTACTGCTTCATCACGTTTAATTGTGACTGAAGGTATTCATGATCGTTTTGTTGACGCCGTTGTTGCAAGAATGAAGCAACTCGTTGTCGGTCACCCATTACGTGAGGGTGTTCATATTGGTGCGGTAGCTGATGCGCGTCAAATGAAGCAAAACCTTAACTACCTTGAAATTGCTAAAAATGAAGGTGGCAAGTTAGTGAGTGGCGGTGATGTTATTACTGAAGAGACTGAAGGTTATTACCTAACACCAGCTTTATTCACTGAAACAACCAATGCGATGACCATTAACCGTGAAGAAGCCTTCGCGCCTATCGCTTGTGTGATTAAAGTGAAAGATTATGACGAAGCATTAGCCACATTAAACGACACTAATTACGGTTTAGTTGGTGGTATTTGTACGCAATCGCTTAAAGCGGCAACGCACTTTAAACGCAATGCTCAAACAGGCTGTGCAATGGTGAACTTACCAACAGCAGGCACTGATTATCACGTACCTTTTGGTGGTCGTAAAGACTCTAGTTTTGGCTCACGTGAGATGGGTAGTTATGCAAAAGAATTCTACACCATCGTAAAAACAACTTATATCCGTTCATAAATCGAGTAGTCACTATGCATAACGATCTTATTGTCATTGACGGCCTGCAGTACTCAAATTGGAACCGGGCTATTTTTCAACAGCTTAAAGAAGGTGGTGTAACTATGGTGCATGTCACCGTTGTTTACCACGAACAGATTAGAGAAACATTATTGCGAATAGGTGAATGGAATCGCCAGTTTGAGCTCCATCATGATTTGATCATGCCAGTGAAAAGCACGGCGGATATCCGTCTTGCTAAAAAGTTAGGCAAGGTTGGCATCATGTTTGGTGCGCAAAACTGCTCACCCATTGAAGATGATATTGGCATGGTTGAGATCATGCGTGAACTCAACTTGATGATTATGCAGCTTACTTATAACAACCAAAGCTTATTGGCTTGTGGTTGTTATGAGGCAGAAGACAGTGGGGTTACTCGCTTTGGTAAACAAGTAATCAAGGAAATGAACCGGGTAGGTATGGTGGTAGATATGAGCCACAGTGCGGAACGTAGTACGTTAGAAGCAATCGAAATTTCAGAGCGCCCTATCGTTATCTCACATGCCAACCCGAATAGTTTTCATCAAGCCAAGCGCAATAAGTCGGACACAGTGCTAAAAGCATTGGGAGAATCAGGTGGGTTATTAGGTTTTAGCCTTTACCCGTTTCATCTTAAAAATGGCCCTGATTGTAGCTTGGATGATTTTTGCGACATGGTGGCAGATACCGCCGATTTAATGGGCATTGATCATATTGGTATTGGTACAGATTTGTGTCAAGAACAACCCTTATCTGTACTTGAATGGATGCGTAATGGACGTTGGTCAAAGGAAATGGATTATGGAGAAGGCTCAAAAGCAAACGCTGATTGGCCTCGTCCGTTATCTTGGTTTCGTGATAGCCGTGACTTTCCAAATATTACAAAAGGTTTACAAAACCGTGGCTTTAGGACGGAAGATATCGCCAAAGTCATGGGCATGAACTGGTTGAACTTACTCGATGAAGGGTTAAAACCACAAGTGTAAAAGCGCTAGTTTGTATTGAATTATAGCAAGTAGATTGAATAGTTGACCATTTGAAGTCGGTTAATAAAGTTAATTTGCTTGGTATAACAATCAATACAAAGGTAGTGACATATAAATTATAACGATAAGAGATCTATCAGGAGACTATAATAATGAATACTTCTAAAGCTATTGCGGAAGAGAGTGAGGCTCAAATGCCGAAAATCAAATTCCTAGATGGGGTAGATATACCCGTATTTTTGATCAGTGGTGGCGCGCTAGTGCTATTTTGTATATTAGCATTGTATGATATCAAAATGGTGTCTGGCTGGGTTAATTCAACCTTTGCAGCATCAACTAAAATGTTTGGTGCATACTGGCAAGTACTCCTGCTCCTGACTTTTATTATTGGCATTTTTATGGCGATAAGTCGTACTGGTGGCGTAGTACTCGGGGGATTAAAGGCGCCTGAAATGTCGACCTTTAAATGGATTTCTATCATCATGTGTACGTTACTTGCGGGTGGCGGTGTATTTTGGGCAGCAGCAGAGCCGATGGCGCATTTTACTTCTCCATCTCCATATTTTGGTGGTGAAACTGGCACAACAGAAGCAGCTTATAATGCGTTAGCACAAAGCTTTATGCATTGGGGATTTTTAGCCTGGGCTATTCTAGGTAGCTTGACCGGTGTAGTGCTTATGCATTTACATTATGATAAAGGCTTACCCTTAAAACCGCGTACTTTACTGTACCCTGTTTTTGGCGACAAGGTGATGAAAGGTGCTTTTGGTACTATCGTTGATTCTTGTTGTGTACTCGCGGTAGTGGCCGGCACTGTAGGTCCAATAGGCTTTCTTGGTTTACAGGTCAGTTTTGGTTTAGAGAAGTTATTTGGTATTCCTGATACTTACTCTACTCAGGTAGCTATATTAGTTGGCCTTATTGGTATCTATACCTTATCTGCCGTCAGCGGTGTTACTAAAGGTATCCAACTTTTAAGTAGTATCAATATTGTTTTAGCCATTTTCTTGATGGTATTCATTTTAGTCTTTGGTCCTACGGCTTTTATCTTTGATAGTTACTTACACTCTTTTGGTCTTTACCTAAATAACTTTATTCCAATGGCAACTTACCGTGCTAACACTGCATGGCTTGATTGGTGGACAGTCTTCTTTTGGGGATGGTTCTTAGGTTACGGTCCGTTAATGGCAATGTTTGTTGCACGTATCTCTCGTGGGCGTACTATCCGTCAGATGATATTAACTATTTCAGTTGTTGCACCAGTTATCACCTGTTTTTGGTTCACTATTGTCGGTGGTAGTGGTTTAGCTTTTGAGTTAGCGACGCCAGGTGTAATTTCAGAACCTTTCACTGGTTTTAATTTACCAGCGGCATTACTGGCGATTACCGAGCAGTTACCATATGGCTGGATAATCTCGTTTTTATTCTTAATCTTAACGACTATCTTTGTTGCGACAACCGGTGACTCAATGACATTCTCAGTATCTATGGTAATGACAGGTACTGATTCTCCACAGAGTTCTTTACGAGTGTTCTGGGGCGTTATGATGGGGGTTATGGCAGCATTGCTTATCTCTATCGGCTCAGGTGGTATATCGGCATTACAATCTTTTATTGTAGTTACGGCAGTACCTGTGTCCCTAGTCTTGTTACCGTCCTTATGGAACGCACCGCAAATTGCTCGCAAGATGGCGGATGAGCAAGGGCTTTAAATCATACCTACATCGAAAAGGCACAACAATTGAACTGTGCCTTTTCGTTGATTAAAACTTCTGAACAACCCCAATACTTTTTTGTTCATACATTTCTTTTATAAACATTATTAGAGAAACTTATGGGCTTTTATCGATCACTTTGACAATAGAGAAAATGTTATGAAAACACCTGTAAAAACCGAATTATTTGCTTCGAAAGCACCATTAGAATGGGCAATTATTGCTAATAACACCTTATCAACTGCTCAGATCCCAATTAACGCAGAAGGGCAAGTGGTTGAAGGTGGTATTGAAGCACAAGCACGTCAAACAATGGAAAACTTTAAGCACACTATTGAAGCAGCTAAATTGACTATGGATGATGTAACGCAAGTACTTATTTATGTCACTGCTCGCGATCAATTACCCGTATTTAATAAAGTATATGCTGAATATTTTCAAGCACCATATCCTAACAGAGCTGCAATGATTGTTGCAGGTTTGGCACGTGAAGAAATGCTTTGTGAAGTTGTTGCTTATGCGGCAGTACCACAATAAGCCACCTTTGAAGTAATGTGGTTAGTTTTTTTTATCGCATATAGATTCAATTAAAAAAACCGGCAATCTGCCGGTTTTTTGTTATTAAAATAACGATACTCTTCGTTATCTCTTATTTCAAAGAACAAGCCTAAATAAAAAGATGAGCCTAGATCATGTATCGAACAGGCACAATGAAAGTCGCATTTTGTCATTTCATGGGGCTGGCGACTTTTAGCTCGTTCTGGCCGTTTAGCTTATTGTGTTAATCAACCATTCATTTACACCTAGACCTAATAGCGGAGGTGAATTATTCAATATATTCCAAAGGATCATGTTGGATCTTTGGAAGGTAAGAACGCTATGAAGGGAGTAAGGAAAATAAGAGAAATTGATGACTCATAACAGTGAACGCACGATGCTCTAACTCTATAGGGGCAAAACCACTACCTATTTCATTGTACAATGCAGGGCATCATACAGTGCTGCGCTTGCTCACTTTGAAAGCTAACATAAAACGATAGGGGAATAGTTCAGTAGCTAATCAATGTAGATTTCACTACTGCTTTTATTAACAACTTCTTGAGGAAAAGCTTTAGGAGGCGCTCTAGTAAAAAAACGATTTCAACAAAATAATGCCACAAGAAGTAATTGAAATTAAAGCTATTAATGGTTTTAAGTAACGCTGACCTAGGTACTTATCTAAATAAAATGATAAGCCAAAGCCAACAAATAAGGCAGGTATCAAAGGCAAGGTTAGTTGTACTTGAGCGTAATTTATATTACCTGATGCGCATAACATTATCAGAGATACCAGTGTGCCAATTAGGAAAAAAAGTCCAAGTTCTGCTCTAAGCGTACTGAGGTTACTGTTTTGATAAACCAAGGCAATTGGTGGGCCGCCTACTGATGTTGTGGTGCCCATAAGTCCTGAAAAGAAACCTGCTATCACTAAGTTTCTCTCACAATGATGAATATCAACCCGTTGATACGTTAGTAACACCGAAAATATGATCAGTAGAGAAAAACCAACAGCAAAGAATATTGGTGGTAGTAATGTTAATAATAATATCCCTAGAATTGAGCCAGGAATACGCGCCAAAAGCGCTAGTTTTATATTGCTAAAATGCAACTGCTGGCGATACCGAATACAGTTTAACAGTGACAAAATGCAGCCCAATGCCAGTATAGGTGCAGGTAAGAAATTTGGGTTAATGATGACCAAAATAGGAGAGGCTATAACCGCTAATCCAAAACCTGACATACTTTGCAGCGCAGAGCCTGCTACAACGGCAATAAACGCCACTATTAATAAGGATGATTCAAATAACATAAGGGGATTTTATCGGAAAAATATTTTTGTTAGGCATGATGTGGGTCAAAAATCCTGTAATAAAGGTGGTTATCAAAGGGATCTTCTAATCAATAACCCTATATTAGTATTAATGATTGGATCATCGCAGTCTAATGAAAATATATTACTGCTTGATAAGTATTTTAAATTGCCTAATTAACCCACATCGTCGCTTGCCCAAAAAACTGCGCTGTGAGTCTTTTAAAACCAGTGATAATGGGGGGAGTTAAGAACAATATACAAATAATTCAGGGAAAGAATATGGGTTTTTC
>CAJXRC010000156.1 GCA_913058405.1 uncultured Colwellia sp.
CAGGTGATCTTGAAGGTGGCTCAGGTGTTGGCTCGGTAGGCGATCACACAGCATATGCTTTTCATGTAAATAGTAAGATTGAAAATATCGGTATTATGTTCCAAGTTTCAGAGTATGAATATGACCTAGATAATGGCTCTGATGCTGTTGCTGTGGGCGCTTGGGCATTCTATGACACAATTCCAACGGAAGCGACGTCTTATAACCTTAACTTATCTTATAGCCAATCAGTATCTTTTGGACCTATCACCAACCTGACTTACTACAACGACTATAACTTAGTCACCGATAAGTCAGGTGGGCTAGACGATACCACAATGAATGCAACGGGCGTTGCAATTAGTGCCGGTGGCGTTTACGCATATGTTGATTTTGTTGTTGCTAAAAACCAGCCATTTCTCGGCGGTACGTTAGTCGGCAATGCTGATGATTGGAATAAGCGATTGAACATCAATATCGGTTATTATTTCTAAGCCTAAACTTGGCAGCTTTATGCCAGTCACTTTGTTAAAAAAGACTGGCATTACAAAAGACTCTGTTATATCCCCCATCCCCTTCATTTTGCGGATATATTTAAGCCATGGATGGCTACTTTACCAATTCCCACTCTAAATCTCCTAAAGTGCGTTAACTTCAATAGTTAAACCTTTCTCGCTATAGAAAAAAAACTATATATTATTGAATAATCTAATAATGCATTTTCACGTGCTTTTATTGATCTATATCCTTGTCAAATTAAGGAAGAGTTTTACAATGAATTAGAAGCTAAATCTAATCATTACTGAAAAAGGAGTTCAACTATGAAAGCAGCAGTTAATCATCAATTTAAGGGGAAACTTGAAATTGAGCAACTAGACAAGCCGACAATTTCAAGCCATGAAGTATTAGTTAAGATCCACGCTTGTGGGGTCTGTCATACCGATTTACATGCCTGTTATGGCGATTGGCCAGTAAAGCCTAAAATGCCCTTAGTACCAGGTCATGAAGGTGTTGGTGAGATAGTTGAAGTTGGCGATCAAGTTAGTCATTGTAAAGTCGGCGATCGTGTCGGCATTCCTTGGCTTTATAGTGCCTGTGGTTATTGTGATTACTGTTTAACGGGCGATGAAAATCTTTGTTTATCACAACAAAATGCCGGTTACTCCGTTGATGGTAGTTACGCAGAATACTGTAAAGCAGATGGCAATTATGTGGTGAAAATCCCCGATGGTATTGATTATGTTGATGCAGCGCCCCTATTTTGTGCTGGCGTTACTACGTACAAAGCACTTAAAGTTTCGACGGCAAAACCGGGCGAGTGGGTCGCTATTTTTGGTATCGGTGGTTTGGGACATTTAGCGGTGCAATACGCCGTTGCTATGGGCTTAAATGTTATTGCTGTTGATACGGGTGAGGCCAAATTAGACCTTGCTAAAAAATTAGGGGCTTCACTTTGTTTAGACTTTAAACATGATGATGTTGTCGCTAAGGTCCTCGCTGAAACTGGCGGCGTTCATGCCAGTATTTGTACCGCGGTAAGTAAAAGCGGTTTTGAGCAAAGTTATAAAGTTATTCGCCGTGGTGGTAAGTGTGTTTTAGTTGGCTTACCTCCTGAAGATATGCCATTACCAATTTTTGATACTGTGCTTAATGGCGTTAGTGTTATTGGCTCTATTGTTGGCACACGTAAAGATTTAGTCGAGTGTTTAGACTTTGCTGCCCGCGGAAAAGTAAAAGCCATTACGATTGAAAAATCCCTTGAAGATATCAATGATATTTTTGATGAAATGTTAAATGGTGAGATCACAGGTCGTGTTGTAATGAAGTTCTAACATTGCCAATGTTATGACTGTCAGTATAAACAGTGAATGATAAAGCCCTTTACCCATCATAACGGTAAAGGGCTTTTTTTATCAGTAGAATTTGATAGTACAGTCTTGATAGATAACTACTTTATATGCGCAATAAACAATATAAAAAGTTTAATAAAAAATATGATCAAAAAAAGTTAACTTTTTTCAAACTATTTTGCGAACCAACACTACTTTATAGTTGTACCCAAGTAAGGATGACGCTTATGTTGTTAACAATGGCATAATCAAAATGGTCATAATAATTATAATAAAGGAGCCTTTGTGTTTGAAAGAAGCGATGAAACGCTCATAGCGCAAGCGCTAAAAGGCAAAAAGTCTGCATGGCTCACGTTGGTAAAGCGTTATGAGAAAAACCTCTATAACTACGCTTTACGTATGGTAAATAACCCAACAGATGCGATGGATTTGATGCAAGATATTTTCATCGCATTATTTCGAAATTTATCTAAATTTCGCGGTGAATGTCCTTTTAAGAATTGGCTATTTAAAATTGCTCATTATCGTTGTCTCGAATATTACCGACGAAAACGGCCGATGCAATCACTTGATGATGTGCCAGAGCAAGAGGATGAAGAGTCAGTCTGTCTAGAGAAAAACTTACAAATTCACCAACAAAGTAGTGCTTTGTTAGAGGCTATGCAGTATTTACCCGTTAAACAGAAATTGGTCGTTGAGTTAAAATTTTTTCAAGAATGTACGTTCGAAGATATTAGTCAGCAGTTAGGGATCTCAACCAATACGGCAAAATCACAACTTTATAGCGCACTCGATAAATTAAAACTGCAATTAGTCGATGATCCTATCAGCAAGGTAGAGGTGGAGTATGTCTAAGCCAACATCTAAAAATGTTCGAATGAATGAAGATGAAAGAACATCATTTAGCGAAAATATTGCCCATCAAGCAAGTGTTGAAGTTGAGCAGGAGGTGCCAGATTGGCACAGAGCACAAGCATTTGAACAGCATTTTGAAATGGAAAAGAATAAAGCAAAAGGTCACTCCATTAATTGGGGGATATGGTTGGGGGTGCCGTCATTATCAATGGCGTGTTCAGCATTCGCTATTACCATTGTAATGACTTTTATGCAGGATAAAGGATTTGACCAACAAGTATTTGACAAGCAAGTAACAACGATGATTGACCAGCAAGTCCAGCAAAAGGTAGCTGCCCAGTTAACCAGTACTTTGGCCAACAAAGACAACAGTGACATAGAAAGATTAGTGAATTTAAAATTACGTGAATTTGCAGCTGAGCAACAAGTTATTTTAGCTAATTACCGTACTGATATTAGTGAGCAGCAACAAAGTAATAACCTTGCTTTAGCCGGTTATGTGATTGGCGCGTCGAGAAAAGAACGTAAAGAAGATATGAGTGATTTCATCAGCTTTTATAATGCACAGCGACAAGATGAGCAATTAGCGCAAAAAATCAAATTCCAGCAACTTGAACGAGAAATTAGTTTTCAAAATATTGGTCTAGAGCAAAATAGTAAGATAGATAACAGCTCAACTAAACCAGTAAACACTAAAGGTTAGGTATAAAGTCTTGGTTTAGAAAATTATCATCAATTAGAACTGAGTTAGCTTTAGCTAACTCAGGCATATAAAACAGATATTAGCATTATCTATAAAGAGGCAATTTATGAAAACATCAGCAACATTTTTACCCACGTCAAACTTTCGAAGCAATGTATCGAACCTAAAAGTAAAAGTTGCAGTCGCAAGCGCCGCATTATTATTTGCCTTTAGCGCTCAAAGTGCGGATAAAAGCTATGATAATTTGCACAAGCAACTGACGATTATGAATGACATTATGCTGTCATCAGCCAAAGCGACACAAAACTCGCGTCAATCACTGATTCGTTCAATTGATAGTGTATATCTACAAGGACAGGGGGCCATTTTTACTATCAAGTCTGCTCAAAGCAGATCTTCGCATCGTCAATTTTTTCAAACGGTAACGCCATTAGAACCATTAGCAGCATTAGAGCCCTTAGCTGCACTCGAAGCATTGGCCCCAGTGAGCGGTGGGGAAAGAATTATAATTTCAAATGACGACGATTTGGTTATTGATTTTGGAGAGATCGACTTTGAAGAACATGAAGATGAACTAGAACGAGTCATTGAAGTTTTTGAGCAACAACAAGATGGGGCTAGAGAACTACGGAGTGAGCAACGAGAAATTGCTTACGAAATGCGTGATATTGACCGACAACGTAAAGATATTGAATACCAATTACAACGTGTAGAAAATAAGACTAAAAATGAGTTGCAGACTGAGCTTAAAAAGCTTGAAGTAAATCGGCTTGCGCTTAATAAAAATAAAATTAAGCTTGAGCAAAAATCGGCTAAATTAAACAAGCAGCGAGAAGAGCAAAAAATAGCGCAAATCAAAGCAAAAAAAGAGCATTTTACCGCACTAAATAATGCCTTAGTTGAAACATTATGTTTATACGGTAATGGATTACGTGAAGTACCAAGTAACGAGTATGTTAGTTTCATCATCAAAGGTGCAGGTGAACAGAACGATCGGGGTTTTAAAGACCAAATATTAGTGTTTAATAAAAAAGATATTAACGCGTGCGCTAACAGTAAGTTGACGGCTAAAAAATTATTAGCCGCAGCAGAGCAATATCAATTTTAATTAAGCAAGCTAGCAGCTAGGTCACGGTAAAGCCATAAATAGCTGAGATTAGCTCTGTTGTTTATGACTTTTTCTTTACTACTATTTCACCTTCCAGTGGGCAAGTTTTTGATTGATGAAATAAAAACGTAACGTTTGTGTATATGTTTTTATTTCCGCATTATTATCTGCTAAAAGGTATTTCTGCTGGTAAGTAAACTCATATATTGTATTTTTCATATTGTCCGACGCGACGAACATCTCGGGAAATTGCTTAGCAACATAATCGATATAGTCACCAATGTGTATGTCGGCTAACTCCTCGGCGTACTGTTTTTTGATACTGGTTAACTCAACCTTAGGGTCATCTATCGTGGGGAAATCAGAGGTGTTGGTACAGCTAACCAGTAGCATTACGGTCAGCGCTATAATTATATACTTCATGTTTTTAATCCATTAAAACCTTAGGGTCTGTTGATCTTTCGTGGTTAAATTTTGTTCGAGATAAAAGCGTTTTAATCGCGGCGAGTCGTGTGTAGCCTAGTCACTCTAAGCAAATACGACTCAACAAAGAGTAAAATAGTTTTTAGCCGAATCCTTCGGACAGCGTTTGTTGGTCATTTTTACGGCGTTATCGCCTTTTGATGTGGAACAACCACATAACAAAGACTCTGCCTTGAATAAATACCCAACAAACCGCTGCAAAAGCAATCTCGAAAGATCAAAAAAACCTACATTTAAGCTCATTAATTTAGGCTATCTTGATGTATTAAGCAATCTACTAAGGTTGACCTTAATCAATAGAAAGGCAAACAAGTTAATAAGCTAATTTGAGGCTTTTGAACTAGTAAATTAGTGAAGAATTAAGTAGCATGCATTTTTACATAAGCGACTCTACAAAGGAGTTAATAAAGGTGTTATTAAATGAGTAAATTTATATTATTAGCGATTGTTATTGCTATTGTTGTGTTCAGCTTGATGCGATCAAATAACAACAAAAAAGCGGCCCAATTAAATGCAGTTTTAGGCAATGATTTTCTTGCCTCTAATAAGAGTGAAGAAGGGGTGTTAGAAACAGCTTCTGGCTTACAATATAAAGTGCTAACTGAAGGCAGTGGCACTGAGCATCCAAGTGCTTCATCGAAAGTTACCGTGCATTATCACGGGACTTTACTTGATGGAAAAGTATTTGATAGCTCCGTAGATAGGGGGGAGCCAATTGGCTTTGGCTTAAATCAAGTTATCAAAGGTTGGACTGAAGGTGTTCAGTTGATGGTTGTTGGTGAAAAAACACGTTTTTACATTCCGTCAAGCCTAGCTTATGGTGATAGCGCAGCAGGAAAAATAGCGCCAGGTTCATTATTAATTTTTGATGTTGAATTGTTAAAGATAAATTAATTGGTTGTGCTCGTTTTAATGACTGTTTTGGTGTTAATGTGATATCCGTTATTCGCCAGATTCTATGGTAATAGTCAATAATTTCAGCCAGTCATAAGTATAAAAAAAGCCATTGTTAGCATAGCTAAACAATGGCTTTTTTATTACAGACTTTATTCGTTAATTAGATTACTAAAACAGGGTTGTTTAATAACCTAACTGATTTTAAGTTATAGCAATAAGGTTGCTTGAACTATATTGATTAAAAGCTGTAATCGAAGTTGTAACGCATACCTACGATAAATTGATTGCTGTCTTCTTTACTACCTGCAACTTCGTCATCATAGCTGTTGTTTTGAACTTCAGCAAATAAGTAGAAATCTGGGCTACCGTGCCATTCTACCGTGGCATTGATACGTGTGATTTCTTTACTGTCAACAGGTACTAAATCGTCTGAAAATATAGAGTAGCCCATTTTAACTTTGTAGACTTCATTAATTTTGTATGCGCCAACTAAATCAATAGTCGTTCTATCTTGACCATTACCACCACGGTCAATGTCTTGATAAGCTGCGGCAATATATAAGTCACCAAATGATTTTGAACCAGATACACCTACTGTGTTTTCATCAGTACCAGGCATGTCTCTAGTTAGGTAAGCAGCAGCTAAAGTAAAGCCATCACCAGAATATTTAAAACCACCGTTAACTAAATCACTACCTTCAATATCTGTTTCGCCTTTGAATTGACCTTCAATGCGAAATTCCAAGTTACCAAAATTCTTTCTGTAGCTAACCATTTCTTGTTGACGGAACGGGCTTGCATCATCATAAGCAAGTGGTGTTGATGCACGGTTGAAAATATCAACTGGGTCACCAATGATTGCATATTGAGTTGTATCTTGTTTACCGATAGCAACACGACCAAAATCACCTTTTATACCAACGTATGCTTTACGTGCATCGCCAAAACTTGCATCACCTTGAATTTGAACTTTAAACTCACCTTTTGCAAAGCCAGTCATGCCATTGCTTAATTTATGTTCTGCTGAGATACCGATACGTGATAATGCATCACCAACATCCCAGCTATCAGCAGAATCAGTGCTTGTTAGACCAAAAGTAGGACGTAAAGAACCGTAAAAATTAATAGAGGTATTGTCTGAAGTAGCCGCTGGCTTTTTAGATTCTTCTAATTCTGCTAAACGTGTTTGAATTTCAGTAAGCTGTTTTTTCAAGTTTTCTTCTGGCGTTTCTGCGTAAGAAGCAAAGGCTGGTAAAACAAGTGCTAAAGCGATTAATGATTTTTTGATTTTAAAGTTATTCATGGTTTTCCCCGTATTCATGTTGTTGTAGTTATTTTTTTTAAGCGAATAATCTATATTACATAAGTTAAACGCTAGTTTGTTATAGATACTTATGTATCAGTTGATTGGTAGCTCTCAATCGGAGGACAGCTACAAATTAGGTTTCGATCTCCGTAGACATTGTCTATACGGTTAGTTGTAGGCCAAAATTTAGGTTGGCTTGGACAACTACTCGGATAACAAGCTGTTAAGCGTGAATAGGCACGAGGCCAGTCACTATCGGTAAGATCATTTAATGTATGCGGTGCATTGACTAATGGGTTATCGGCAAGTGTCCAAGTACCATCTTCAACCTTCGCTATCTCGTGTCGAATAGTAATCAGTGCATCAATAAATTTATCTAATTCTTCTAAGGACTCACTTTCGGTTGGCTCAATCATCAAGGTGCCAGCAACCGGAAATGACATGGTTGGTGCATGAAAGCCAAAGTCCATTAAACGTTTAGCAACATCTTCTTCGCTGATGCCAGACGATTCTTTTAGTGGTCTAATATCGATTATACATTCATGAGCAACACGTCCTTGCTTACCTCTGAATAAAACAGGGTAATGTGGACTCAGTTTTTCCATAATGTAGTTAGCATTTAAAATAGCGAGCTCAGTGGCTGATCTTAGTCCTTCAGCACCCATTAAAGCAATGTAGGCCCAAGAAATAGGTAAAATAGACGCACTGCCCAAAGCTGTGGCTGATACTGCACCTTCGGTATTAGTAACACTGTGACCAGGTAAAAAGGCTGCTAAATGCGACTTTACGCCTATAGGACCCATGCCAGGACCACCGCCGCCATGCGGGATACAAAATGTTTTATGTAGATTTAGGTGAGAAACATCAGCACCAATAAAACCAGGTGAAGTTAATCCTACTTGAGCATTCATATTGGCGCCATCAAGATAAACTTGACCACCAGCTTCGTGAATAAGTTCGCAAATTTCTTTGATGCTCTCTTCATAAACACCATGTGTAGATGGATATGTGATCATCATTGCAGAGAGTTGATCACGATGAAGGTTTATTTTTTCCTTCAAATCAACTACATCAACATTGCCTTCTTTATCACAATTAACAAGCACAATACGCATTGATACCATTGATGCACTAGCAGGGTTAGTGCCGTGTGCAGAGCTAGGAATTAAGCAGATATTTCGAAAATCTTCGCCGCGAGAGGCATGGTAACGTTGAATGGCGATAAGACCTGCATATTCACCTTGTGCACCAGAATTTGGCTGTAATGAAAAAGCGTCATATCCAGTGACTTCAATTAGCATGTCGCTAAAGCTTTCAGCTAAAGCCTCATATCCGGTACATTGATCGCTTGGTGCAAAAGGGTGCATGCGTGAAAATTCAGGCCAGGTCACGGGAATCATTTGTGCTGTAGCATTAAGCTTCATTGTGCATGAACCTAGCGGTATCATGCCGTGAGTTAATGAAAAATCTTTATTTTCAAGACTTTTCAAATAACGCAACATGCGCGTTTCACTGTGATAACTATTAAATACTGGATGGGTTAAATAGTCACTGGTTCGCTGGCAATCGGCAGGTATGTTACAAAACTCTGCACTTAGCGTTTGTTCAATATCATCGACATTAAAAGATTGCTCAGTAATAGCTAACCATAATGCTTCAACGTCAGCAGACGTTGTGGTTTCATCTAAACTGATGCCAAGTTGATCAGGTAATAAGCGCAAATTAAGATCCGCAGCTAAGGCACGCTGATAAATAGCATCAGTCTGTTCATTTGTTTGTAAGGTAATCGTGTCGAAGAAATTATCATGTACTAGTTTAAACCCTGCTTTTTGCAAACCTGCAGCGAGCACTGATGTTAAACGGTTCACACGTCGACCCATTTTTTTCAAGCCTTGTGGGCCATGATATACCGCATAAAACGATGCCATATTGGCAAGCAATGCTTGCGCAGTACAAATATTCGAGTTGGCTTTTTCACGCCTAATATGTTGCTCTCGTGTTTGCATAGCCATACGTAAAGCTGGCTTACCTTTTGAGTCAATTGAAACACCGATAACTCGACCAGGAATGGTACGTTTATACTTTTCTTTAGTCGCCATGAAAGCAGCATGTGGACCACCATAACCCATTGGAACGCCAAAGCGTTGAGCACTACCTATCACTACATCTGCGCCCATTTCACCAGGCGCTTTAAGTACGGTTAAGGCCAATAAGTCAGCGGCAACAGCCACCAAGGTTTTTTTGCTATGTGCTTGTTCTATGATGTCTTCTAAATTTTGTACTTGTCCTGTTGTGCCTGGATATTGTAATAATGCACCAAACACATCATGACTTGCTAATTCTGAACTTGGTGCGACGACAATATCAAAAGCAAAGTACTTTGCTCGAGTATTGAGCACATCTAATGTTTGTGGGTGAACATCGTCACTAACAAAAAAGAGATTACTTTTGTTTTTACCAGCACGCTTACATAAGCTCATGGCTTCTGCAGCAGCAGTAGCTTCATCAAGTAAGGACGCATTGGATAATTCCATTGCGGTAAGGTCAGTAATCATTTGCTGGTAATTAAGCAAAGCTTCTAAACGACCTTGAGATATTTCTGGTTGATAAGGCGTATAAGCGGTATACCAACCAGGGTTTTCAAAAACATTGCGTAAAATAACATTAGGAACATGGGTATCGTAATACCCTTGTCCTATATAAGTTCGGTTTACTTTGTTTTTTGACGCCATACCTTTGAGTGTTGCCAACATTTCAACTTCGCTTTGCGGTTTTGCTAATGCCATTGGCTGCAAAAGGCGAATATTATCTGGCACTGTTTTATCAATCATTTGCTCGACTGAATCCAACGCTAGCACTTTTAACATATGCTGTTGTTGTGCTCGGTCAGGACCATTATGTCGACTGATAAAATCTAAATTATCGTTCAGTTGTGCTAATAAATTGTTGTTAGTCATGAAAACTCCAGTATAACGTCTAGTAATTGTTAAGCATTTTCTGGTATGAAGTTAATCTTCGATACCGGCATTATATGCCTCATAACTGAGTAATTTTTCTAATTGCTCTGGCTCTGAAAGCTTAACTTTTGCTATCCAACCTTCAACAAATGCTGATTGGTTAATTGACTCTGGTGCATCTTCTAGCGCTTCATTAACTTCAATAATCACACCTGAAACTGGTGCGTAGACGTCTGAAGCAGCTTTAACAGATTCAACTAGGGTAAATTGTTCACCTGCAGTTATTTCATCGCCTTGTTCAGGAAGTTCAATAAAAACAACATCACCTAATAACTCTTGCGCGTGATTTGAAATACCTATGGTAACAGTACCGTCGTTGTTATTTTTAACCCACTCGTGACTTGGGGCAAACTGATAATCATTTTCTACTGTGCTCATGATAATGGTCCTTTTTAATGGTAACGTTTGTTGGTGACTTAGCTATAAAGTGGGAATTTCAGGCAAAGTGCTTGAACTTGCTCTAATACTTTACTTTCTACTGCGCTATTATCTTCAGGGTTTGCAACTAAACCATCAAGAACATCACCAATCCATTGTCCAATTAACTCAAACTCTTCATTACCAAAACCACGGCTAGTGCCAGCTGGCGTACCTAATCGAATACCGGAAGTAATCATAGGTTTTTCTGAATCGAACGGAATACCATTTTTATTACAGGTAATGCCTGCTCGTTCTAAACTTTCTTCTGTTGTATTTCCTTTTAGTCCTTTAGGACGTAAATCAACCAGCATTAAATGCGTGTCGGTTCCATCAGTAACAATGTCACAACCACGTTGCTGCAGTGTGCTCGCTAAAACTCTAGCATTACTTAACACTTGCTTTATATAAGCACCAAAAGAAGGCTCTAATACTTCACCTAATGCAACGGCTTTTGCCGCAATAACATGCATTAATGGGCCACCCTGTAAACCAGGAAATACTGCCGAGTTAATTTTCTTCGCGACATCAGCATTGTTGGTCAAAATTAATCCACCACGAGGACCTCGTAATGTTTTATGTGTTGTAGTAGTAACAACATCGGCGAATGGTAATGGATTTTGATGCGCTCCAGCAGCAACTAAGCCAGCAATGTGGGCCATATCAACCATTAATAGTGCGCCAACTTCGTCGGCAATTTCACGGAACTTAGCAAAATTGATTTGACGAGGAATTGCTGAACCACCGGCAATGATCAGTTTTGGCTTATGTTCTTTGGCTAGTTCTAATACTTGGTCATAGTCGATACGCATATCATCTTTGCGAACACCATAATGAATGGCATTAAACCATTTACCTGACTGAGCAGGTCTTGCACCTGTCTCTTATACACATCTGACGCTGCCGACGAAGAGGATAGTGTAGAT
>CAJXRC010000157.1 GCA_913058405.1 uncultured Colwellia sp.
GATACGTTAACCCACTCTATTTTTAATGCCTTTTCAGCTTTTTTTACGCAGTTAGTTGCGAGAGGAAGTGAAATGACTGAATATATTGTTCGGACAGCGAAAATGTGTTTTTTGGTCAGTACCCTGCTAGCTGTGAACATTCTGCTATTCAGTCAATCTTTTATTACTGTATGGCTGGGGGAGGATTTTGCACAAGCTGCAACAGTCGTTTCAATAATGTCTTTTGCGCTCTTAACACGCCCATATGCCATGGTATTTAGGAAGATACTCATAGCTCAGGCAAATCATAAAAACCTTATGTACGTGTCGTTGATTGGCTCTGTGGCAACTCTATTATTGATTTTCGTTCTAGGGAGTAAATATGGGATCGTCGGCGTTGCTTTGACGTTCACTTTAGTCTCGTATTTAGTTCAGTTCTTTCTATTTCGTATAGTATTCAACCAGTTCAATTCAGTGCCACTGTATAGAGTAGATATTTGCTTTTTAATTTCGCTTGTCCTTTGCCTTGTAGCATTTTTCGCATCACACTTTTATCCTCTATTCTGGATTAATAGCTGGAGCTCTCTCGTAATGTCCGGCATCCTATTCAACATTGTGTTTTTGCCTTGCTTAGCTTATTTAACATTGCCAAAAGTGTTTATAGTTCAAATTATTACGTTACTTAAGAAAAAGGCCCTTCGAACTTAATAAAGAGCAATAAGGTTTTTGCGAATAACAAGAGAATAATCAAGCTTACTGTTTGGTTATATCTGGCACTAGCCTTTTCAATATGCTGATATGCTAGCGTGTAACTTGAACAAATTGTAAATGAGATACTTTTAAGAAGGTATATAGAGGAAATCAAATGCCGACCGAACTTAATCCGATAGAAGTGAGCCAAAAAGAGCTGAGTAAATACTCAGAACTTATTCGTACCAACAAATACAAATACCCACTTCGTCGTATAGTACAAAAAAGAAAATTTCATGCATTTTGCTTAGGCACACCTAAGTCTGGAACTCACTCGGTGGCGAATATCCTCTCCAATTTTCGCTCTTATCATGAAATCAACGATACATTCATCATTGCCATGATTTATTTATCGAAAGCAGGCTTGCTATCAGATGCAGATATAAAAAGAGAGCTTTCTGTGCGAGACCGCTACAACTGGCTCGAAATGGATTCATCACACTATTATGGCCAATTCCCACAACAACTCATTGAAACCTTTGCAGATGCCAAATTTGTGTTGACCATTCGAGACTGCATATCGTGGATTGACTCATGGTTTAATCATCAGTTAGCAAGAGATGTTCAAGAAAAAAATTCACTCTATGATTTAGGCAGGACAAACTATTACAATAGAGGCTTTGAGTACACCAAGCACGATGAACCACTTCGCCAACATGGATTGTTTCCACTGGCTTCTTATTTCCAATTCTGGGCTGAACATAACAACAATGTACTCACCAGTATCCCAAAAGAACAACTGCTAATAATTAAAACTAAAGAGCTAGGCAGCGCTAGCGCTAAGCTTGCAGACTTCTTGGATATAGAGCCCAAAGAGCTAGTTACTGAAAAATCACATAGTTTTAAAGCGAAAGAAAAATTAAATATTTTACAATTGCTGGATAAAGATTTTGTTATTGACACGGCTACCCAGTATTGTGAACGCATCAACAATGATGTTTTTCCAGAAGCTACAATTGTTGATGCTATTGATAAGATATTTCAGAAATAACCCTCTGATTTTGAAATAACTAGTTTACTGAGCCCCCTAAAGAAAAGAGTAGTCCTAGTTACACTGCATTATCTTTGGACTGGGGCTCTTTATTCCGAGAAAGAACCTCAATAAACCAATCCCTTTTATTACGAAGAGGCTTTTCGAGCAAGATTAAGCTCAGGCTAGATACAGTGATTGTTGCGCAGAGGAAAGTGAGCAACCTTGCCAACCAATTATCGTCAAATATCCCCAAGTACATAATTGTGTTCAACATCACCATTTGGTAAACGAATAAACCGAATGAAATATCGTTCTTCGCAATAAACTTCTCTACTCGATTGAACCAAGATAGGTTTGACGGCACTTTAAAAGCAATACTTACAATCAAAAAGGCCAATACCGTAAACAAAATGGGGTTAATGTCGTTTCTACCCCATTTAAACCCCAGAGCCCCTAAAGAACAAAAGAGCGCTATATGTAATACAAGCCATGGGGTTGCATGAGTAGTTAAGCGCTTCAACTTTCCGTAGTCACGGCTAAATATGTAACCTAACAAGAAAAAGAACAGCCATGGTAAAAGCGTAAGAAAGTGTATGATTTTCGTGTAAACATTCGGCGTGAAGTTATTAAAGTAATGAAACACCATATTGAACAGTGCACATACAATTAGCAGTACATAAATATAATAAGATTTGCCTTTTCCTATCCAATAGTTATCTAGTTTTCTAAGTAACGGCAGACCCAAATAAAATTGCAGTATCACGGGTATAACCCACAAACTGCCATTCAATACCCCAGTGCCAACATGGCTAAGAAAGTCAGGGTGATAAAAGAACACTACAGTAACCTGCCCTAAACTCCACATTAGGAACTTGAGCCACTCATCGCCTTGCAAATCGACCATACCCAGCGAAAACAATAAAACAATACTTACACTAAAAGAGGCCCACAAAGGTGGATAAACACGGAGTATTCTTTTTACGAAAAAAGCGGTTAATGATTGACTATTTGATGAACTGAGTGATATTAAAAAACCACTGATAAAGAACAGAATTGGGACACCTGGCACAAACCACGTCAGGGTAGCTACTACGTCGATGTAAGACTGCGGCGCAGTATCAAACTGCTTAGAATGTGAGAATACAATTGAGAAAGCAGCAAGGTATCGTATCCAAATAAAATGGTTAGTTCTTGGAATAATATTGTTCACGCACCAATTCCTTGGAGATTCATTATTTACAAACGCAGGAGTCTACTGGCGTTTGTCAAGTTTATAAAGCCTTAGATTTACGCTAAACCTAACTAAAGCACTTGTTCAAAGCATTTCATTAAAAGGGCATCTGGTCTCAAATTAGACTCATAGTAGCGGTGATTCTCTTTCATCATAGAAAACCTAGTGTCTGTACTTTCATCTAACCTAATAGCTTGGTCTACGCACTCTTGTGCTGTTGTAAACGCCAGGTAGTGACTTCCTTCATCTAAATCAGGAACATAATTTAAGTTTTTTTCTGCAACAATCGATTTAGACATAGCGATATACTCACCAAACTTCCATCCTATAGAGCCGTGAAGGCCCGTGGACGCAATACATATATCATGAGACTTGACGGTATGCAGGTAATTACTTTTTGTCGTTAGACCAGCGTTATCAACCACTAATTGAGGGTGTTGCTTGACTGCGAAATCCGTTGCAATTAACCCTCCGGTAAATCGACTCCCAAATTCATCTCTTAAAAGCTCAATACACTTAGCACGCTGGACATTGATTTCTTCTCTTTGCGTTTTTTGCTGGTCGCTAATTTGGAAATAACTATCGCTCTCAGTGTCCCAGAGGCGAGCTAAAAAAAGTACTTTAGCCTGTTCTCTTAAAACAGGGGTAGAACTAATATTAGAAACTGATGCTTTAAAATGTAGTTTCCCTAGAAAGTCTGCTTGTTTTATTAACTCTTTTTTCCACTCTTTGGTGCTGTAAAAAAGCGCACAACGTTTAAATCCAAATGGGTCAAACCCATCTGGATACACTAAATAATTTAATCCAAACGGATGTACGTTCTCTTGATAATTTTCAGGCTCTAACGTTGGGTTAAAGCTACGTTTAAAGTAATGGTCAGTCAGTGCGTACGCTTCAAGGTCAATTGCCGCACTATCAGACGTATCAAAGCACAACTTCTTACCCGCTAACTGGATATGCAGGATGTTGGGCTGAACGCTGAACGGCACAGTACTTTTACGTGCTTCTTTCCCAACTCGCATGGATACCTTGAGCCTACCCTGGCGATGCAGCATGGTTAAGCCCGTATAGATTTGCTGCAAATGATTTGAGTTATTATCAGCATAGACAGTACATTTTAGCTTATTCACGCTCGACTCCCTTCAAGACTACAACCCCTTGGATTGGTAAGTGATCACTACCCATATCTTCCCCCACCTCGGAATGAATAGGCGTAAACGCTTTGCTTACGAGTAGATGGTCTATACGTGGGCTCACCAACCTATTTTTACGCGTTGAGCCATATCCATTTCCGCCAACGGCGAAAAGGTTGTATAGATCACCCCAGTACTGTTCATATTGGTAGTTTCTATCGGTGATATTAAAATCCCCAGCGATGATCACTGCGTCGTTATCAGACCATTTATCTAATAAAGCGCGAGCTAGACCAAATTCAACAGCCTTTGTATCCTTAAACAAGGATACTTTTGATTCAAATCCTTTCAACGTGTTGAACCTATACCCAAAATTAGATATCGAGGCAAAATGAACATTGGCTAACAGGACTGAATCCCCCCTGATTTTTGCACTGTGCAATGAAACAAACCGACCCCATCCGCCCAAGGGTTTCCTATCCAGACTATCCAATTCCTCAAGTTCAAAGCGCGATAAGATACATAGGCGCTGAACACAATTAGTATAAACACCGGCATATTCACCTACATTGAACTGACCTAGACGCGATGCCTCTTGAATAAAAAGAATATCTAAATCTTGTTCTATGAACCAATTGTACAATTCTGCTTTTTCGACACGTTGAGCGACATTGTATGATGCGATTGAGAGTTGGCTTTCATAATCTAACGCTGCAGTAGCTTTTTTACTGAAAAAAGAGAAGTTAAAAGGTGAAGCAAAGAATATGGCAAGTAATGCTAAAGGGACCAGGTATCGTTTTGACTTTCCGAGAAATATTAACGCAGGAACGCACAGTAGAAGCAGAACATAGTCTGGTAGAAAGTCGAGAAAATAAAAAATATCAAATAGCTCTATATTAAGGATAAAAGCTCCACTGACCACGAATACTATACAAAGTAGGAGTATGCTAACTACGCGACATAAAGCAAGAATCATTATTTTCGGTCCCGATATATTTTTAGTGGCTATTTTTAATGGTGTTTGGGCTTAATAGCTAGTCGCGTAACGACGCAGTACACGGGTCATTTTCCATGAATCTTTTTATATTCTTCGTGCTTAACGCCAAATAGCCCCATAAAGGTACCAACGCCAGAACACACTCTGAACAACCCATCAACAAGCGTACCTTTACTGCGCAAAAATAACGCTTTAACTATTAGCAAAACACCGCGTATCACGCGGACAATAGACAAAATACTGCTCTTTAACACAGCTTTTAAAAGCGATTCCTCAAAAATATGCGAACGTGTAAAGCCGATCCCCGAACGAAATCCGCGACGACAAAACCACTTTATATTTTTTCTGCTTGAAGGCATTTCTTCAACAACTGGAGCATCGGTGTAGATACACCTAAATCCAGCATGAGTGCATTTAAGCGCAAAATGATAATCACTTGCCCCTGTCATCGCGAAACGCTCATCAAAACAGGGAGACATCTTAGTCATTACGTGTTTACACAGCAGTAAGTTATTGGTGTAGAAAACACTTAACTCCTGTCCTTCGCTTTGATCGGGAGCTGGGTAAAGAATTTCAGTAGCCCAGTTCTGTTTTCCAGCTTCGTCAACCGAGATAACATGGCTTGTGACGATATCTGCATCGTACTTTTTGGCGCTTAAAACCAAATCCGAAGCCCAAGTTTTTTCTTTAGGCCATTCGTCGTCGTCAATGAATATTAAATAATCGCTATTCATGGATGTTGTAATAGAAACGCATTTATTGCGGGCGTATACAATGCCCGCCTGTTCTTCAACGTCATAATGGATCGGTATACGGCCAGAACGACGCTTATCTACAATGTCCTTAGTTTCTTTATCACATGCGTTATCGACAACTAAAATAGAAAGCGTTAGATTTTCTGAAAATACTTGCTCCTGTAGAGCGTCGAGTAACCGAGCTAACCAAATAGGCCTTTTACAAGTGATAATAGCAATAGTGACTTTTTCCATGGCTGGCTTTCTCAATATTTGGTTCTTAAAAACGATTCAATTCTTTTGAGCGGCCAACTTAGCTTCCACCAAATAGATTCATAGGCATCTAAAAAGTGACGTTTGAAATAAACCTCTTCTGTTTTGACCGCATTCAAATGCTCGGAAAGCACACCCGACAAAGACGCTAAATAAACTTTATATTCATTAACTGACTCGGCTAGGCGGGCTTCATCCACCACGTCACTACTGAGTATTTCAAAGACTTCCATTGCAAGGTTAACAAGAGGCTCATTAGGTACCTCTACTGCCTTTTGATTCTTTAACTTTTTATCTATAAAACTTTGCTTTGGGGTATTTTGCCCGGTAGATATTTCGAAATGTTCAAATATTTTTCTTGCTGAATCATCTGGAGTATTCAACAAATCTTGATACTTGAGGATGAAAGGGTTCAGCCCTTTAGCTCCAATGTAACCAGAAAGCGTATAATTTAGCCAAAGGTGCATCGATTTATTAATAGAAAATCCATCTCGCTTTTTAAGCGAACCATGAACTTCCATTGGTGAACGTAACATCAAAACAAAATTAATTTTGATTCCTTTACT
Source organism: uncultured Colwellia sp. (assembly GCA_913058405.1). Classification (GTDB taxonomy): domain Bacteria; phylum Pseudomonadota; class Gammaproteobacteria; order Enterobacterales; family Alteromonadaceae; genus Colwellia. The sequence goes on from CAJXRC010000157.1 coordinate 6,637, forward strand.
GCCGAGTACCTCTCTCCAGAAAGGCAATAGCAAGGTAGTTCTTGGGTCTTTCATACCCCACAACGTCTTTTTTGCGTAATCTTTATCTAAAAGATGTTGCGCCTGAGCATTATAACCTGCCAAAGAGTCCGCGACTTCAGGGTTGATGCAAAGCGCTAACGGGTGATCCCAAGATAATAATTGCTCGTCCAAAAGCCTGTCATTAAGATCCACAAGTAAGGAGTTTTCGAAGAAGCCTTTTTCGTTGACCCCTTTTTGGGGCGCAAACAAAGAACTTCCCATAAAAACACCCAGTTCGGAAAGAAGACCCGAAACGGCAGAAGTCCCGCTTCTGTGCATACCGACCACTACAATCGCATTTGGCTTCATGCCACCTCCCCTTTGATTCTTTTTCTCATTTTCTTAATAGACACCAATAATGAGCGAGGCGTCACTTTTAGAATCAAGGATGTGATTAATAAATCTATTCGGTATTTTTTGATTCTCCACGCATTCAAATAGCAAGAGGAACATTCTTTAAGCTCATTGATATAGAAAAAGTTGCTCGCATAGTGACGATAAACCCGGTACTCAGCTTCTTTGCACCATGTCTTTTCTTGTTCAGTTAAACTGCTAATTGAGGATATTTTACTTATGCAAATTAAATCTGCTGTAAGCATTTTTGCCTCATTTAGCGAGTAGTTGGCACCATGGATTACGTAAGTTGCCAAGGGTTCACTCACTACGCCGAAGCGCGTAATCCTTGCTAACCGAAGCCACACATGCCGATCGTCAACACCATGCAACTCTCGACTTTCGTCAAAGCCTCCTATTTCTAGAAGTAAATTACGCCTGGCCATTCCAGTACAACATGAAATAAAATTTTGCATTAATAAGGCTTTAAAACATTCACCTTCAAAGCACGGCTTACTAATACTAAAATCACCGTTTCTATCAACTTCAATCCAACTGTAAACAACGCCAACATCAGAGTGCTGCTCAAACGTTTCCATTTGCTTTTCAAGCTTGTTTGGCTTCCACAAATCGTCTTGATCACAAAAGCCAACGATATCGCCTTCCGCGTGCTCAATGCCTACATTTCTCGCGGCTGCTACTCCGCCATTCTCTTTGAAGACATATCGAACTTTATGGCTATCAAGGTATTTCTCTACAACTTGTTTGGATGCGTCTGTGGAGCCATCGTCTACTATAATAATTTCATAGTTTTCATAGGTTTGAGCTAAGAGACTGTTAAGCGTCTTTTCTACTGTTGCTTCACCGTTGTACATAGCAACAATGACACTAGCTTTTAGTTGATTCAATTGATTATTCTCATCTACAGTTACAGTGATAGCAATATTCTAATGACTAGGTAAAGTGCCCCTAAACTAATGACTGCTAACCCACCAATTTTTCTTATTATGCCGCCGTTAAGTGAAAGTGGCGTAATTTTTCCGACGCGATAATACATAGCGGCTGTCATTGCGACGAATATATAAACGACCATTATATAACTGCGGCTGATGAAAAATGCAGTAACAGCGTACCCAATTAAAGCAACCAACAAGTACTGGCTTAAGACTTGCTCTTTTTTAAGCGCCTCTTCATGTCCAGGGCTAACATCATTGCATTTCATAACACTCAAAAGCATATAAAGGGCTGTAATCATAAACATAGCCCACATGACATATCCGAATATTCCAAGCTCCGCCATTACCGTGACATATGTATTATGTGCAACCTTCGAATGATATTCTAAAAAACGTTCTTTGCCGAAGCCAAATAAGGGTCGATGTTTAAGCATTTGTATACCTTCGTACCATGCGGTTAAACGTTGACTTGCGCTCTCGTCATCCTTACTGATTTTCCGGAAAGTCCCCATCGCAACGAGTACACCTGGAATACTAATTGACGCTAAAATTATGGCTTTAACTTTACCGAATTTTATGTAGAACAGACAAAAGAAAACGCTCAAAAGCCCTAAAAGTGAGCCTCTACTGCCACTCCAATATACTCCCATACATAGCATCAAGACGGAGGCCAGCGCCCCTGCTTTCGTCAATAGGCCTTTACCGGTTAAGAGGAAATACACTGCAACAGGAATATTCATGACAAGAAACATTCCCATATCATTGGGGTCGTTAAAACTCCCGACAAACCGAGCCTGAACCGACTCCCCACCACCATCATAACGGTAAACCACTGACTCAGCCCATCCTTGGCCTGTGGGGCTTTGCATTTGGCTGTAGGCGTGTTGAACCATAATTAATGAGGAACTCAAGAATATGAAAAAAATCACATTCTGGCGCTTAATCGTGCTCAGCAAACTGAAATAGAGAATAAACGGAATAATGTTGGCGTTAACCCATTCTATTAACTTACTCAGGTCGCTAAAATAGCGAAAAGCACGAATTTCTGATAGCAACATAGAGAAAAGCAGTAGAATTAATAACGTACATTGGACATTCCAAATCTTCGGCCTAAAGCTCACTAAATAGGAGAAAAACGTCAGTATCAGAAAGGTTCTCAATAATGGAAATTCAATATCAAATAACGGCCATTCGTGAGGACGAGCAAGCAGTAAAAAAGTATAAATCGCAAGTAGGAAGAACCCGAAAGAGGCATGATTGGCAGAATTACTATTCATTTGCATACTTTTGTTGTTTACCACGACACTCTCCCTAAGATTCGAACTCTTAGGTAACTTAATGCTTTCATAATAGCGGTTCGCCAGCACTCCACGAAAAATGTCGTGTTGTACTTATGAAAAGTGAAGCTGTAAATGGGTTGTTTATATTCCGTAATGTCTTCTTTGTAGCTAGGAGGCATTGATAGTAAAAAGTCATAATTATTTAGGTTTAATATGCGGGCTTGTCGAAGTTGAGCGCAATGCAGAAGCATACCTGGAGAAATATTGGGTTTAAAAGAGGTGTCTACCCCGCTTTGGTAAAACACTAGGTCATCGCCGGATATCATTGAATAATTAACCGCTATCGTTTGTTCATTTTTTTTTATCGCGATCAAAGACAACTTTTCAACTGCTAAAAGCTTTCGCAAAACATTATTGTGAAAGGCGTCAAATAGAGGGTGGTCAAAAATAGAAGGGTGTCCAGGCCGACGCCATTTTGTATTGTGAAGACGCTTCAATTCATCAAAGGCAAGCTCTAAATCCGAAACATTTTCTACAGCATGATAGGTAATACCACGCTTTTCAGCAGCCTTAATATAGCGAGAAGTTCTATTTTCGAGTTTGGTTTTACTATCTCTGGTATTAATAAAATATCGATTCCCTTTGAACTCCTTAAGGTTTTTATACCCTAAATATTCAAACATCATGCTAACTTGATTTATTTCTGTTGAGTTTGAAACAACTAATTTCTTAAGGCCAATAGTGTCAATCGCCTTTTTGAGTAGTTGGTTAATCTCGGTATTAATTAACCGAGTTGACAGCATATCTAGGCCTTCACTACATACTTCTGCAGCTTCTGGTTCTCCGCTACCTACAAACCAGAATACGCCAGCGCGATCCCCTACTCTTTTATAAAGAGGCAATAAGCATACTAGCTCATCAAGATCCCACACTGTCACTACCGCCAATACCGACACATAGTTTTTAAATACACTTATCCATGTCGTTATCCATTCATAACTAAGAAAAACATTACTGTTGCTTGCACTAGCATAAAGCTTCTGCCAAGACTCTTTGCTCTCTACTATTTGTTGTTCTGAGTCTAAAATGCGAACTTCCATCACTTAAAACCCGGCATGTGGGGAGTTCTTTGAGGATGTAGTACTCGATAAAGAGCAATCGCCGGGGCATTTAATAAGGGTCACCGCCAAACGATGAGCATTAACCCCTTTCAATGCACTTTTAATACGAGCAATTTTAAAATCCCTTACAGAAGAAAACGTTTGACCGTTAATAATATAAACATACTTAATAAGCCAAAAGTTACCCATTCTGTCACGACTTACTACCCGATTTTCCCCGTCAGAAACCACTTTCGATATTAACGTGTGGTCGCTAGGTATGATGGTATTTAAGTAGAATGATGCTTTGTTATCTAATTCTTCGGCATTGAAATAAAAGACACGCTTTTGCTCGTTATTAACATCACCGGCAACGCTACAGACCAAAGAGTAATTGTTTACGGACAAATTGATATGGCTTCGGGCATCAAACTCAGTCTCACAATTTTCAGTTAGGGCGACACTATTTTGAATAGACATTTGCGCTGCATATGATGAAAAGCAAAGAGTCATTACTGTTGCTATCGCTACTGTAGCAGTCAGTGGTGAATTTTTTGCTGCTGCCTCAGATGATACCTCGGTGGCGGGATTGATTGAGCGCATTTTTTCGTCTGCCTGTTCTAATTTCCCCCCCAGATAAAACTGAATTAATGCCACTGGAACATAGATATACCAACCAAAATTGTTATGGTCGGTCATTAGAGAGCTTTCCATATTGGTATAGTCTCCAATAAGAATAAGGAAAACTATCCTTAGCCAGTTGGTAACTAGGGCACCTACGACTGCAAACAATATGAAGATAAAAGCGCTTTTAAATGTTCTAAGGTAAAGAAATACGTAAAGTGAACTTATCGCGAGCGATACGATGATATACCGCAAACCACTACACCCCCTTGCGATTTCAAATACACCTGCAGGTATAGTGACAAATTCATTTTCTACAAAAACGGGAATATCTGTAAATGACATGATAAATGTCACCATAAATACAGAAAGCTCTTGAAAAAAGCCGGCGAATGCCCCCCAAAAGGGATAGATGAAAATTAAGTACGAGAGTGGAAATACTGTCTCTTATACACATCTGACGCTGCCGACG
>CAJXRC010000158.1 GCA_913058405.1 uncultured Colwellia sp.
ATCCTCTTCGTCGGAGCGTCAGATGTGTATAAGAGACAGGAGATTCCTGTTCTTGTTGCTCTTGCTGTTTTTTAAATGCTTCTAATTTTTCTAAATTGTCTTTGGCATCACTTAAGGTAGGATCTTTTTCCAGTGCTTTTTTATAAGCATCAATGGCCTCATCAACTTTTTGTAGCTGTGCTAGTGAATTCCCTTGGTTGTATAACGCTTGAGCGCTATCACTTTGTTTAAAAGCTTGTAATGCTTGTTCATAATCACCCGCCTTATAGTGAGCACTGCCTTGCCACTGTGTATCCTCAAACTGCTTAGCGGCTTGTGGATAGTCTTTTTGTTGATAGTGCGCTTGGGCTTGTTGGTCTGACGTTTGCCATAAGTCTTGCCAAAGTTGACTAGCGGTATTCGCACTAGACTCATTTGTAGACTTCTCACTCGATTTTAACGTATCAGACTCTGAAGCGGCAAAGCTGACAGGGCTTATAGATGAGAGACTGAACAATAACGTCAGTGGCATAAGCCAAGTTATTGCCAATATATTGCTGCCGCGACGAAAATAAGTTAACAGTAAAGGCAAAATGATAATGAGTAACCAAGGACCTTGTTCTTGATACTGATCTCCTTGCATTGCTTGTTTACTTTGGTGTTCGCTTTGCTGACCATTTGCATTCGTTGATGACCCTGAGTCGACTTTGTCATCAAGGCTTGAATTCAAGTGGGCGGTCAACGCCTTTATATCGGAGTCGTCATTGGTCATGGTGTGATAGACGCCTCGGCTGCGCTTAGATATCGCTGCTAGTCTACTTTCGGGTAACTTGGGAATGACGATAGCACCTTTGTTATCTTTGAGTAATTTACCACTACTTAATTTTATTGGCGCGCCTGTTTTACTACCAACACCTAAGATATTCACTTTATGACTATTGTTATTAGCCCAGTCATAAATATCAGACATTTCTTCTTTATCAATATCGTCAGTAAACCAATAAATATCGCCGCTCACATGGCCGGCATTTTTTAATGTTTTGTCAGCTAGCGTTAACGCGGCAAAAGCATTAGCGCCGTGCACAGGCATTATATCAGGCGATAATGACGGTAAAAGCAACTCTATATTTTTAATGTCTTGTGTCAGCGGACTAATAATAAAGGCATCACCAGCATAAGCGATCAGACCAACATCACCTTCATTGATCTTTTTTAGTAAGTCGATGGCTTTATATCGAGCTCGAGTTAATCTGTTGGGTTTCACATCCGTTGCATACATGGAGTAAGACATATCCATAATAAGCACTGCACCACGCTCAAGCTGATAAACAGGTTGTGGTAGCTTTTGCCAAGCAGGCCCAGCAAGCGCAATAATAATGCAACTACCTATAATAGAAGGTTTTAACCAATAACGTGGCTGTGACGAAGTGTTCTGATTATCTTTATTTTGCGAATTTTCTAATAAAGCGTTGGCTAAGTGAGTCGGTATAAAATGTTGCCAAGGTGATTGGTAATAACGAATTTTTTTTAAAATCAATAACACTATAAACAAAGCAAAGAAGGCTAATAACCACCAAGGTCGAATAAAATGAAAGTTATTGATTAACTGCTCAAAGCTGAATGCGCTAGCGAACTGAGCTAAATCAGTTTGTTGTGCCGACATATTATTTACCACCCATAGCATTGATATCATCTTTATTCATGTCTGCATGCTTTTTTGTATTAACGTTTTTAGTCGGCAATAAAAAGCTGAAATGCAAACTGAGTAAATAACCAAAACAAAGTAGAGCAGCCAATGCTAGCGGCCAATAATACAAAGCACTCAGTGGTCGCATTTGCTGTTGTTCTTGTTTAATGGGCTCTAATTTATCTAACAAACCATAAATTTCACTCATGCTTTGGCTGTCACGAGCACGGAAATATTGACCACCTGTTTTCTCAGCGATATTAGCTAAACTTTGTTCGTCTAAATCGCTAGATGGATTAATACGCTGTGTTCCCCACATTGATTTTTGCAGCATAACGTCAGCGCCAATGCCTACGGTGTAGATAGTGATATCTTTAGCAACGGCTAACTCTAATGCCTGCTCTGGGGTTATTTTTCCTGCTGTATTTTGACCATCAGTTAATAATAATAAAACCTTATTAGATTCTTGTTTTGCGTCAAAACGTTTTACCGCAAGCGCTATAGCATCGCCAATAGCGGTTTTTTTACCCACTAAGTTAAGCTCACTCTCATCTAACATTTGTTTTACTGTTTTTCTATCAAAAGTCATTGGTGTTTGCATGTAAGCATCATCGGCAAAGAGTATTAAACCAATACGGTCACTGACACGACGCGCGATAAAATCACCCAGTACCACCTTAAGCATTTGTAAACGGTTTACATTACGACCATTCAGATTCATGTCCTCTATTTCCATACTGCCGGAAAGATCTACTGCTATCATCATTTCACGACCTTCACTGGGAATATCAATTGCTTCACCAAGCCACTGGGGACGGCTAATAGCCATAATCAATAATACCCAACAGACTGATAAAACAATGAGAGGCGCTTTTCGTTTCTGCTGATTGCTTATCGCCGCGCTTGATACATTAATCAGCACAGGCATGATTAATGCGCTTTGTTGGTTCGCACTCTTTTTCGCAGGGAGAAAGTAGATAATTAATGGTAGAGGTAATAGGGCGAACAACCAGGGCCAAGCGAAACTTATCATTAGCTTAACTCCTTTTCTTTTTGCACTGGCATAGCATTATAAGGCGTTGACGTTTTATCGATAACTAAAGGCTCTTTTATAGGAAGTGCATGATTTAGCCATAGTTTGGTGGCTTGCTGGCAATCATGATCAATATCTACTGCTGCTTGTTCAGCTTGGTATTGTCTTAGAAAAGCAGTGGAGCTCAATTGATAAAATTTTTCTTGATATTTTTCAGGCAATTGTATCTTTAAAAAAGATTGAAAATCTTCACCATATAACTTAGCTAATTGTTGACGATTAACGTATTGCATCGCGGCCCACTTTAATAACGCTATACACTCTTTAGCACTGAGGTTTGGGTTGTTTTCTAATGCCGTTAATGCCTGTTTTTTACTGGCATTTAAACGTAGATCTTGTTTACGTTTCTTATAGAACCATAAACCGCTCATGATAAGTAATGCCAGTAATAGCCACCAACCGGGTGCAATAGGCAGGTTACTTACCTGCTCAGGGACATGAATATCATGCAATTGTAATTGTGCTGATTGGCCCAAGGGAGCTTGGCTAGGCAAAGTCGGTGAGTTTGTTAAAGCCATTATAACGATGCCCCATATTTCAATTGCTGCTCGAGGCTTTCCCCTGCACTAAAGTGAATGACTCTGGCACCTGTTGATTGAAGCAACAACTGCATCTTCTCATTCTGCGTAAATGCTTGTTGTTGGTATTGTTCTGCCGTGTTGCTATCACCTAAAGTTAACTGCTGTCGATTAATACCGTCGGTAAATGTTACCGCCAATTTTAGTGAGCTCTCGGGCAGTGCTTGTTCAAGTGGATCATTTATCAAACAAAGTACTAGTTCACAATGCTGGCTTATTTGGCTTAGATGTCTTAGTGCATGAGGACAACTTTTTTCGTCACGCAGTGCATGACCATCGGTGATTAGATAAACAAGTGAGCCGGGTTTGGCTATATGTCTTAGTCGAGCACAATGCTGATCAAAACAATGATTTTTATCTTGTTTTGTATTATCTGTTTCGCTCGCCTGAGTAGAATCATTTACTTCGACTGCGGTTCGCTTTTTTTGATTATTTAAGGTGGTTAACGCATGCAAATAATGCAAAACACCTGCTTTACGACTTCGCGGCTTTAATTCAATATGCTGTTCATCACAAAAGACTAAACCACCTAAGCGATCACCCCGGATTTTGGCGTGCCAAGCAATCAGTGCTGCTAAGTGAGCAGCTTGGACTGATTTGAAAAGTAGTTTACTGCCAAAGTGCATATTCTGACTTAAGTCAGTGGCGACCAGTACCGGTCTTTCTATTTCTTCTCTAAAAAGTTTAGTGTGAGTTTTTCCGGTACGGGCAGTAACTCGCCAGTCAATGGCGCGAACATCATCACCTGTTTGGTAATGACGCACTTCGTCAAACTCCATACCACGACCTTTACTTCGTGATAGATAATTACCCGCTTGTTTACCTTGTATATTTTTTTTACCCGCCAAGTCAATCAGACGACTTTTATTCTGATACTGCAATAGCTCCTGCATAGATAAATCAATGCCATTACTATATAAGCTTGTAAGTAAGGATTGGATCGCATCTTTATCTACGCGTTTTGAAAACGATTTTTTTTGACGATTAAACCACATAAAGTAACTCTATTTGCTCATCCGATTTCATAATTTATTCGACACTAAGCAACAGCAACTTGGGTTAAAATATAATCAAGTACTTGATTGGCAGTAATACCTTCAGCTTCAGCTTGATAGCTTAGTAAAATTCTATGTCTAAGTGCATTATGAAATACTGCTTGAATATCTTCAGGGCTAACAAAATCACGATTATGTAACCAAGCTCGAGCACGTGCACATCTATCTAAAGCTATAGTTGCACGAGGACTAGCGCCAAAGGCAAGCCAAGTACTTAACTTATCATCATACTTTTCAGGTTGACGGGTCGCGATAATCAAGTCAACGATATAGTTTTCTAATGACGGAGCCATATGTATGTTTAGCACTTGTTCGCGTGCTGAAAAAATTTCACTTTGACTCAATGTACGTAAACTGTTTTCTTTGCTAGATGTTTCTTTTTCGCTTGAGTCATTACCGTGATTGGCATTTGATTTTAACGCTTCACCTCGGTTTAGTTTTAGTATCTCTAATTCACTCGCAGCATCTGGGTAACCAATTTCAATATGCATCAAAAAGCGATCTAATTGGGCTTCAGGTAATGGATATGTACCTTCTTGCTCAATAGGGTTTTGTGTTGCCATCACCAAAAATAACTCAGGCAACTCATAGGTTTTACGACCAACGGTTATTTGTCCTTCTGCCATCGCTTCTAATAAAGCTGATTGTACTTTGGCTGGCGCTCGGTTGATTTCATCGGCAAGCACTAAATTTTGAAATAAAGGACCTGGTTGAAACACAAAAGTACCATCTTCTGGGCGATAAATATCGGTACCAGTTAAATCTGCAGGTAACAAATCAGGGGTGAATTGAATCCGATGAAAATCAGCTTCTAGCCCTTGTGCTAAGGCGTTAACAGCACGTGTTTTTGCTAAGCCAGGTGGTCCTTCAACAATTAAATGACCATTAGCCAGTAAGGCAATAAGCAAATTTTCAACTAACGCTTCTTGACCAATTATTTGTGAAGATAAATGTTGTTTTAAGGTAGAAAAATGTTCAATTGCCATACGGATAAATTCTTTTAATATTGGTCGTTATAAAGTGAAACTTAGTGATAACTTGGCTTGGCGCTCCTTCATAAGAGCGCTTCAACTGACTGCTGTTAAACTAAGGTAAAAGTTAATATAAATTAAGCTAGTATTTTATACTCAAGCGTCCTGAAACGCGCATCTTCAGGTGGCTTGAGTATATATAAGGTTTTTATGTAAGAAAACAAGTGAATGGTAACAAAATTTTAACAGTAATTTACAGCTATAAAATGTATAAAGTTGTCGTTAATATTTTTTGATCGCAGGTAATGATTGAATTTTTTCGTGAGTTAGTTAGAATCAAGTTAGTTAAAGAGGTCAGACCTCTTGAGTTTTAATTATAAATACTGAGTGTGTGGAGTAATAAATGACAATAAAAAGACTAACAACTTCGACGGGTGAGCGTATAGCAATTGTTGCTGGCTTGCGTACTCCGTTTGCTAAACAAGCAACGGCTTTTCATGGTGTACCAGCAGTTGACTTGGGCAAAATCGTTGTTAATGAGTTATTACAAAAACATGATGTTGACCCAGCTATTATTGACCAACTTGTGTTTGGTCAAGTAGTGCAAATGCCAGAAGCACCAAACATTGCACGTGAAATTGTTTTAGGTACAGGTATGAATACGAGTACCGATGCTTACAGTGTCTCTCGTGCCTGTGCTACTAGCTTTCAATCAACGGTTAACGTTGCTGAGTCAATTATGGCTGGTCATGTTGATGTTGGTATTGCCGGTGGCGCTGATTCATCATCAGTAGCACCAATTGGTGTATCTAAAAAGCTTGCACGCACGTTAGTTGATTTAACTAAAGCAAGATCACTAGGACAAAGGCTTTCACTACTTAGTCGTCTTGGTTTGAAAGATTTATTACCTGTTTCTCCAGCTGTCGCTGAATACTCTACCGGAATTTCTATGGGACAAACGGCAGAGCAAATGGCAAAAACTTATCAAATATCTCGTCAAGATCAAGATGCATTAGCACACAGATCTCACACTTTAGCGACACAGAGCTGGCAAGAAGGTAAATTAGCTGGTGAGGTGATGACAGTTCATGCTGAACCTTATAAAAGCTTTATTGATAAAGATAATTGTTTTCGAGAAAATTCTGTTTTAGAAAGTTACGCTAAATTGAAACCCGTTTTTGATCGTAAGCATGGCACAGTAACTGCTGCAACAAGTACGCCTTTGACTGATGGTGGTGCAGCTATCCTACTGATGCGTGAAGGCCGAGCGAAAGAGCTAGGTTATAAACCATTAGGTTATATTCGTAGTTTTGGTTTTGCCGCTATCGATGTTTGGCAAGATATGCTCATGGGTCCAAGTTATGCCACACCTATTGCATTGCAACGTGCGGGTATGAACCTAGCCGATTTAGATTTAATTGAAATGCACGAAGCATTTGCTGCTCAAGCATTAGCGAACATGAAAATGTTTGGCAGTACTAAGTTTGCTCAAGAGCAACTCGGTAGAGACAAAGCGATTGGTGACATTGATATGGATAAATTTAATGTTATGGGTGGCTCACTTGCCTATGGACATCCTTTTGCTGCTACGGGAGCGAGACTTATCACGCAAACGCTTAATGAATTAAACCGTCGTGGTGGTGGTGTTGGTTTAACAACAGCTTGTGCTGCAGGTGGTTTAGGTGCGGCAATGATTGTGGAGACAGACTAATGACTCAAGATATAAAATCAAATGATAATGAAAGCAATACGAAAGAAAATGCTGAAGAAATCAACGAAGTGAGCAATGCAATAAACAATGAAGTAAGTAGCACTTCTGAAAATAGTATTACCAAGGCTTATAGTAATAATGTTGCTGAAGAAAAAGCCATCGAGAATACTGCTGCTACAGAATCAACAGACAGTGCTTTTACTATAGTTCGCCATGATAATGGTATCGCTCATTTAGTGATTGACGTTATTGGTGAAAATGTAAATACGCTTAAAGCAGAGTTTACTGAGCAAGTTAATGCGGTATTAGCTGAAATTAAAGCTGATAAAGCAATTACCGGCATAGTGCTGTGTAGTGGTAAAAAAGGCACTTTTGTTGCTGGCGCTGACATTAATATGCTTGATGCTTGTCAAAGCCGTGATGAAGTTGTTGCCTTATCAAGACAAGGACAACGAATATTTTCTTTACTTGAGCAGTTGCCTATTCCTATCGTTGCAGCTATTGATGGCGCTTGTTTAGGTGGCGGTTTAGAGCTTGCAATGGCGTGTCATGCTCGAGTATGTAGCGATAATAGTAAAACAGCTTTGGGTTTACCAGAAGTACAGCTTGGCTTGCTGCCAGGCAGTGGTGGTACTCAGCGTTTACCTAAATTAGTTGGTTTACAAAAAGCTTTAGATATGATGTTAACGGGTAAGCATTTACGCGCTAAGCAAGCATTAAAGTCTGGCTTAGTTGATGATGTTGTACCAAGCAGTGTCTTGCTTACAGTTGCTGAAGATTTAGTCATATCTTTACGTGAACGCGGTAAAAAAACGACTCAACGTAAACAAGCCTTAATGGACAAGTTGTTAGAAAATAATGCTGCTGGTCGAAAAGTTGTTTATCAACAAGCGCAAAAAACGGTACTAGCAAAAACTCAAGGTAATTATCCAGCACCGGCTAAAATTATTGATTGTATTCGTACAGGCATCGAATCATCAGCTGAAAAGGGTTATAGAGTTGAAGCAGAACATTTCGCTGATCTCGTCATGAGTGATGAGTCTGCACAACTGCGTCAGCTATTCTTTGCGACAACAGCAATGAAAAAAGAGCAGGGCGTCGCAGATGTAATGCCAGAAAAAATGACCAAAGCAGGTGTTTTAGGTGGCGGATTAATGGGCGGTGGTATTGCTTTTGTCACGGCAACTAAAGCCAATATGCCAGTACGGGTTAAAGATATTAGCCACAAAGGTATTAGCCAAGCATTAAAATATAGTTATCAAATACTCAATAAAAAAGTGAAACGTCGTTTTATACTTAACAGTGAAATGCAAAAACAGTTAGCTATGATCACAGGTAGCATTGAATACACTGGCTTTAAAGCCCTTGATATTGTTGTTGAAGCAGTATTTGAAGATTTAACATTGAAGCAAGAAATGGTGGCAGAAGTTGAAGAGCAAGGACATGATAAAACTATCTTTGCCAGCAATACCTCCAGTTTACCGATAGGAAAGATTGCTGCTAAGGCAAAACGACCTGAAAATGTTATTGGACTGCATTATTTTTCGCCGGTTGATAAAATGCCGTTAGTGGAAATAATTCCTCATGATAAAACCTCAGACCAAACTATTTCTAATACCGTTGCGTTTGCTAAAAAACAGGGTAAAACGCCTATTGTTGTTAAAGACAAAGCAGGGTTTTATGTCAATCGTATCTTAGCACCGTATATGAATGAAGCTGCTATTTTGCTTCTTGCTGGTGAACCTATTGATAAAATAGACAAAGCTTTGGTGAAGTTTGGTTTCCCCGTAGGACCGATGCAATTACTAGATGAAGTGGGAATTGATGTTGGCGCTAAAATTGGTCCCATCTTACAGGCAGAGCTTGGTGAGCGTTTTGCTGCACCCGCGGCGTTTAATAAATTACTCGCCGATGGTCGTTTAGGTAAAAAAGCAAATAAAGGTTTTTATCAGTACGAAAAGCCAACATTCACTAAAAACTTACAAAATACTCTTAAAGGTATTAAGTCAGGCCAGAAACAAGTGGATGAGACTATCTATAGCTTATTAAATATTAAGCCTACGGGAAGTTTATCAGCAGTAGAAATCAGTAAACGTTGTACTTACATGATGCTAAATGAAGCAGCACGTTGTGTTGATGAAGGTATAGTAAGAAATGCTCGAGACGGTGATATTGGTGCTATCTTCGGTATTGGTTTTCCACCATTTTTAGGTGGGCCTCTTCGTTATATTGATAAAATTGGTGCTAAGTCAGTAGTTGCGCAATTAAGCCAATGGGCTGAACAGCATGGCGAGCGTTATACGCCATGTGAAGCATTGATCACTATGGCAGAAAATGATGGGGTTTATTACCCTAAATAACATCCCATAATAATACAAGCAGAGGCTATTGAGACTATTAGAATATAACTGTTCTATTGTGCTTAATAGCCTTTTTTATATCAATGAGACGAGTTAAGTTCTCAGTCCGTCAGTTAATTATCTTATTAACTTTAGTACTTAAGTGGACTCGCTTTAATAAAGGCATCAATATCTGTAATTATTTCGCCTTTAGGTTTTTGTGCTTGTTCAAGTAAATCACTTTGTGAATACAGAATAAAGCGATCTGGCTGACAATTACGGACTAAAAACTGTGTCACAAAATTTTTCACTTGCGCTAGCGTTAAAGTTAATACCGCCTCCAGTAAATTTTCTTTTTGTTTAAACGTTTCATCTTTATTACAGATAGCTGCCCAGAAGCGTTGGCTTTTAATACGTAAATTATGATCCTTTTCTTGCAATTGACTCGCTAAACCTTGCTGCAAATGTTGCCATTGCTCATCGGCAATATCATCGATAATGCTAATACTGTTACTGATAAACTCATCCATCGCTGTTGCGAGTGTAAAAGCATCACAGTGGGGTGACTGGATATAAAAAGCAATGCCAGGATAGCTATTAATAGGCACATAACCGACTCCTACCAAATAACCATATTGCTTCTCGGTGCGCATTTGCTGAAAAAATAAAGGTGATAATATATGGCTAGTGATCATTGCCAGCGCCACTGTATTATCATCTTTGTATTCAAATGCGGTATATATCACACAAGCGTGATCATGTTCAGGTAAGGTTACGGGTAACAATAACGTTTCTTTGGCTGCAATATCTGTTACAGGACACTGTATGGCATATTTTTCGTTAACATTTCCAACAAAACTTTGCTCAATGATTTCACATAACTGTTGTGCGTGCTCAAGCAGCCAATTGCCATGAATCAGCACCTCTAATGTCACTTGTTGAAACAGTTGCTGACTAAAGTGCTGATATTGACTGAAGCTAACATCACAAAGTGCTTGTGCTAAGGCTTTACTCGTGGGGTTATTGGGTTGCATCACAGAGCTTAGGTTAGCGAATAATTGGGAGATTGATTTACTTTTACCACTGTTTTGCCAATGTTGAATCAGCTGCTGCTTAAATAAAAGAAAGTGTGCTTCAGTGACTTGATGGCTTTTTAATCGTATCAACAACTTACTTAACAAGAGATGTTGATTTTCACTATAGCCTGATAGTTGCATCGTTACGCCGCCTTGATGGGCGTATAAGTGATAATGTATGCCTGCTAATTCTGCTTCGTAATTTTCTTCAATCACGGTATCTGTATATAAATCAACAAATAGACGTGTCATGGCGATATTAGCGACGCTGGCAACTACAAAAGGTGAGTCAATACCTATATATAAGTAACCTTTAGGGACTTTGAAAGTATTATCTTGTTTATACCAAGCAACGAGACCATTTTTGTCTATAATTCTTTCAGGAAGTATTGGAGCTTCCATCGTATCTTTGAGTGACTCTTTACTATGATAAATAGCTGGGTCTTCAATAATGTAGAGGTTAGGCGCAGGTAAATACAAACCTTTGATATGTGCTTTATCGTTTAAGGTAATATTGTGCCAATCAAGTAGCTGTTGTTCAGAAAGGGGTGATACATGGTAGGGCACTTGATACCAGAAACTATTTTTGGAAAAGGAATTTTGCTGACTAATATGGGTAAGCCGCATATTATTTACCCGTAAAAACCCGAGTAATCTATCTATGTTTTTCTTAGTCATACCCGACATGACATAATCACCAAAAATATAATCTTCTTCAGGGTAATATTGCATGTTGATGACAAGTTGACTGACACTATCGAGTGCTCGCATTTTTTCATGGTAAACAAATGCTAAATTACTCTGTCTCTTATACACATCTCCGAGCCCACGAGACCGTACTAGATCTCGT
>CAJXRC010000159.1 GCA_913058405.1 uncultured Colwellia sp.
TAACGACTTGCTGTTTTACTGCTGGTGCACTTTGTCCTTGTGCAGACTGGCTACCATTAACTTCTTTAGCAAAAGTTAGCGGTGAGGTCACGAGTAAAATAACGCCTAGAGTTAAGGCAGCAATGGTTTTATTGAGGTGTTTCGGCTGATTATTCATCTTTAATTCCTTCTAAAGTAATCCATTAAACAACAACTGAATTGCGACTAATAAAAAACCTAGTAACAACTTAACAGTCATTACTAGGTTTAGATCGATAATTCACTTTTGTCAAAATACACAGTGCACTTTAAAGGTTTAACTGACTTACACATCCATTCACTTAAAACGATTGGTTTGTAACTCGCTAATAAATATTTTTATTGCCAAATTATCTTTGCTAGCTGCTGCTCACCTTCAGCTAAGTTCATTTTGATAATTTTATTATTCTCACCAATGGTTATCAAACGCGGGATTCCGCCTGAAGCAAAACGTTTGTAGATACTTCGGTCATTATCAACCGCTAATGCGACCTTAATACCCCGTTTATCACGCCAAGCAGTAACCGTGTCAGTGTCTTCTTCTCGAGCAATAGCAATTATTTCGATATCATCCCTTTCAAGTAAAGGAGAATCATTAAGTGCCTTAAGCAATCGGTTAGAATCATGACACCAAGTAGCGAATAAAATAACCAACTTACGTTTTCCTAATTGCTGTAAATCCAGTACTTTACCGTCAATAGTAGTAATGCTTTCAATCGGTAATATATCACCTGAATTCACGTATTCATCATGAACAACAGCCTCAGGTTGATTTAACGGTAACGTCTGACAAGCAGACAGGGTAATCGCTAAACTAGCCGTAAATAATAAACGTTGTAATGTACTCTTGCTGCTTTTGACCATGAAAGATGTCCCTATATATTAAATGTGCTGAAAAACCAGAGCTATGCTTAATGTGTAACCAAACCACCTGAAGGTACATCTTCAGGTGGTTTGAGTATTTATTTTAATAGCAGCTATTTATCCTGACTTCTTAATTAAATTCACTTGCAATAGGTCAGCTATTGACTCATAAATTTCACTTGAATTAAGAAACAAGTTTCAATCGCTAAGTATTATAATTCAACACTTTAATCAGCTATTAAACAGAGTTCTGATTTACTATCGAGTATTTAACCTTAAATCTAACTATTTTTCCAACAATCAAAACAAAAATACGTATCTACTAGCGCTTTTGGCATAGCTTAATTAGAATAGCTGTCATTATTATATCGCCTAGTTATTAGAGTAAGGAAATCATGAGCAAAGCAAGTAGCCTGTTGACCCCTGTTTTGGCCAAGCGCCGTGGAAAAAATCCCGATAAGAAAAGTTGGCATAATTTACCTGGTAGCAGCAGTAGTTTTGCCCTATACCAAGCAGCGAAAACGGCGCAAACACCTATACTATTGATAACCAGTAATACGCCTGAAGCTCTTAAAATAGAGCAAGAATTACTTAGTTTAGCGAAAAGTGATAGCCAAAATAACGCGAAAATCTGCTTATTTCCCGATTGGGAAACACTCCCGTATGATAACTTTTCACCTCACCAAGACATTATTTCTCAACGTCTGGCCACCTTGTATCATTTATCTCGTATGGAGTCTGGCATTATTATTGTCCCAGTAACTACGCTGGTACAAAAGTTAGCGCCTAAACAGTACATAGAGGCAAACAGCTTAATAATTAAGCAAGGCGATAAAAAAGATTTACATCAAATGCGACGATCTCTCGAAGCAAGTGGCTATCGCAATGTTGACCAAGTGCTAGAACACGGTGAGTTTTCTGCTCGAGGCGCCATTTTAGATCTTTTCCCCATGGGTAGTACTAAACCTTTTCGGTTAGACTTCTTTGATGATGAAATTGATGAAATACGACTCTTTGATCCTGAAAGCCAGCGTTCAAAAGAAAAGATTGATGAAATTAACTTACTACCTGCCCACGAATTCCCTATCGATGAAGCGGGTATCAATTTATTTCGCAGTCAATTTCGTGAACAATTTAGTGGAAACATCCATAAAGAGTCGGTTTATCATAAAGTCAGTAATGGCATACTGCCACCCGGAATCGAGTATTACCTACCGCTTTTCTTTGATAATAAAACAGACATTGAAAAAGAGACTCTGACGGTAAGTAATACGCTTTGTGATTATTTAACCGAGAATACCTTGGTCGTTATTAGTGGCGATATTGAACACTCTTTGACGCAGTACTGGCTCGATATAGAGTACCGGTATGAAAACAGGCGTTACGATCCTACTCGGCCTTTATTACCGCCAGAACAGTTATTTTTAACCACAGATTCGCTTTATAGCGCCTTAAAAACTTTTGACCGTATCACCATTGCAGAGCAAGCGCCTGCAGAGGCGGTTCAACCGCAAAATAATGATAAGCAAACGAGTGAAAACCTTATCACTCGCGAAGAAGTTGATGACGCGACTATTGAAGTAAAAAGCAAAAGTAGCGAAATATGTTTTGACGTTAATCCTTTACCTGATTTAACCATTAACCATAAATTGAAGCAGCCATTTGAATTAATTAATCAATTCATCGCCAGTAAAGAGTCACCTTCTAAAGTACTGTTTGTTGCACAGAGCCAAGGGCGTCGAGAAAGCGTGCTTGAGTTACTTGAGCGAGACGACATCAAGCCAGCACAATTTGACAGTATTGATGAATTTATCAATGCTACAGAGACTATCGGCATTACTGTTAATAGTTTAAGTCAGGGTTTTTCATTCCAAGCGAAAGGACACAGCCAGAAAAATGCGATTGCATTAGTCACAGAAGCAGAGTTGCTCGGTGATCATGTATCACAAGCAAGAAGACGCACCAAAGCACAAGATTTACAGGCTGATGCCTTATTTAAAAACCTCGCGGAGTTAACTATTGGCCAACCTGTTGTCCATATAGAGCATGGTATTGGACGTTATTTAGGTCTGCAAACAATTGAAAACGGTGGCATAGTCACTGAATTCCTAATGCTTAGTTATGCTAATGAAGCCAAACTTTATGTACCCGTTAGCTCATTACACTTAATAGGCAGATATTCAGGTGCAGATAGTGATCATGCCCCTCTACATAAGCTAGGTAATGATACCTGGAGTAAAGCTAAGCAAAAAGCAGCAGAGAAAGTCCGTGATGTTGCCGCCGAATTACTCGATATTTACGCAAAACGTGCCAGCAATCATGGTTATAGTTTTAAACGTGACAAGCAAGATTATCAAGCCTTTAGTGACAGTTTTGGGTTTGAAGAAACCTTCGACCAAAAACAAGCGATTAATGCCGTCGTAAGCGATATGTTATCACCTAAAACGATGGACAGACTTGTCTGTGGTGACGTTGGTTTTGGTAAAACCGAAGTCGCTATGCGTGCTGCATTTGTTGCGGTAAACGATGGAAAACAGGTTGCAATACTTGTCCCTACGACATTGCTAGCACAACAACATTATGAAAACTTTAAAGATAGGTTTGCCAATTGGCCGGTAGTCACGGAAGTACTATCGCGATTTAAAACACCTAAAGAACAAAAAGAAGTCATTGCAAGAGTCGAATCGGGTAACGTTGACATTCTTATAGGTACCCACAAATTACTACAAAATAGCATAAAATATAAAGACCTAGGCTTACTCGTTGTTGATGAAGAGCACAGGTTTGGCGTAAAGCAAAAAGAAAAAATCAAACAATTACGTAGTAATGTTGATATTTTAACATTAACTGCAACACCTATCCCCCGTACTTTAAATATGGCCATGGGCGGCATGCGTGATTTATCCATTATTGCCACGCCTCCAGCCAAGCGTTTAGCGGTTAAAACCTTCGTTCGTGAACACGATGAAGCATTGATCAGAGAAGCCATTTTACGTGAAACCACACGTGGTGGTCAGGTATATTACCTACATAATCATGTTGATACTATTGATAAGACTGCTGCAGATATTCAAAAATTAGTACCTGAAGCTAGAGTAGTCACGGCTCATGGACAAATGGGCGAGCGCGAGCTTGAGCGCATCATGAGTGACTTTTACCACCAAAGGTTCAACGTTATTGTTTGTACTACCATCATTGAAACAGGTATCGATGTTCCCAGTGCTAATACCATCATTATGGACAGAGCCGATCATCTTGGTCTAGCACAATTACATCAACTTCGTGGTCGTGTCGGTCGCTCACATCATCAAGCTTATGCCTATTTGTTGACGCCGCATGAAAAACGTATCACCAAAGATGCTAAAAAACGCTTAGAAGCTATCGCCTCACTAGAAGATTTAGGTGCAGGTTTTACTTTAGCGACTCATGATTTAGAGATTCGTGGTGCGGGTGAGTTATTAGGTGAAGATCAAAGTGGCTCAATGTGCCAAGTTGGTTTTAGTTTGTATATGGAAATGCTAGATCAAGCCGTTGCTGCACTTAAAGAAGGCAAACAATTATCTTTAGACCAAGTAATGTCTGCACAAACTGAAATAGAATTACGCGTTCCAGCACTTCTGCCTGATGATTATATTTTTGATGTTAGCTTACGCTTGAGCTTATATAAACGTATTGCCAGTTGTAAAAACAAAAATGAGTTAGATGATATTCAAGTAGAACTTATTGACCGTTTTGGTTTACTCCCTCAACCAAGTAAGAATTTAGTTCAAATAGCCAAGTTACGCCTTAAAGCCCAAACCATTGGCATATCGCGGATAGAAGCTAGCGCCACTGGCGGGTCAATTGAATTTAGTGCTAACACCAGTGTTGATCCTATGCTGATTATTGGTTTAATTCAAAAGTCTCCATCGGTCTACAGTATGGCTGGGGCGAGTAAATTGAAGTTTGTAAAAGCCAATGACGATACTCAAAAACGCTTTACTTTAATAACCAACATATTAAACGACTTAGCTAAATAACTACTCGGGCCCATTCAAGGTGCTTCATACAGAGTGCTTTGAATGGTAACGGGTATAATGATAAACTTGATTAGGTAACGGTTATCATGAATTCACTTGCCCTAAGTCCATGATAAGTAGTGACACAGTTAAAGATAAAACCTAGTTCGACTGATTTACTTTTGCCCTAAAATACGGATTTTTAATGAAATACCATTCAATTCTTACCCCTGCACTAACCTCTTTATGCTTATTAACGAGTCATAACACGTTGGCTAACGATAACGCTAAGGAAGAACGATGGTTTGAGATTGAAGTCATTATTTTTAAACAACTTACAGATAACTCTAAAAATACTGAGCAGTTTTCCTCTAACGATTTTAGTGCGAAGAAAAGCAAAGCTCTTGACTTATTAGCGCCTTACTTACAACCTAATATAACTTCCTTAAAACAGTTACTACCTCATTGTGGACAGCAAGAAACACAACTACCTTATGATCTAACTATCGCCCCTTATAGTCTTTTGACAAAAAGTGATGCTGCGAAAGAATCATCACCGAAAACAGCAAGCGAAGGTGATCAAGAGAGCGCTGAAGATCAGCTTAAAGGTGCTGAAGTAAGTAAACCTTCAAGTATCCCTTCCGGGACTATGTCAGTCACTGTTAATCCTAAAAACAACAATGACACCACTCAAGAAATAGTAGAAAGTAATTTAAGTGAACAGAGCTATCAAGCGCAATATATCGAACTTGAGTTACCTGTTTACAACCAATATCCAATTAATAGCAAAATGCCATTATGTGCTATTCCTGATGACTTTTTCCAACAGCACTTAAGTGCTGAGCAACTTGAAAGCTTTAGTGTTGACGGTTTCCCCGTAGATAAACTAACAAGTACGATCAATGGACTAGAACAATGGCGCGATGATGAAACAGGTGCGATTACTTGGGCCAGTGATAGCCCTTATTTAATTAGCAAAGATTCATTCCGGTTAAAATCTATTGCTAGTCGTATCAAACGTTCACGTAATTATGCGCCGTTATTACATATTGGCTGGCGACAAGTTGGTGAAAATAAAAGAAAAGCAAAAGCCATGAAGTTATATGCTGGAGAGCATTTAGACTTACGCTATCAACAAGCGGTGGCTAAACAAACGCATCAACAGCAAGCTATTGAGATACAAGCTATTCTAGAACAAAGAGAAAGTGCTGTAGCGTTAATTCGCAGTCAAATGCCTTTAGATGGCAGTGAAACTGCGCAAGTAAAGAACGCTGCATCAAGCAGTACAATCGGTGATGCTACAAATAATGCTCTAAACAATGCTGACGCACTCAATCAGTTATCGATAACAGAAGAATTACGCCAACAAGCAAAGCAGCAGCAGCTTGACACTATATTTCAACAACTTTCGTTGATAGGTAATCAAAAAAACAAGCTTAGTGACGTAGATAAAGCCAACGAATTAATAACTAATGAAGCGATAATTCTAAATGAAGAAGCGACTAAACGTATTGTTGCCCAATTGTCTTCAGATATTAGGGCTAAAGACACTCAGTTAAGTCTAGATAACGTAACAGAAGTTCAAGAAAAAATCGCACCACCGTTACAACCTTGGTCAATAGACGGGCTGTTTAAGGTACATTTGGATCATTATCTCTACATTGATACTGAGTTCAATATGATAGAAGCTTCAAATGCGTCATCAAGGTTGAGTGCTAAACAAAGGTTAGCTAACAAAGACCAAGAAGCATCAGGTCTAAATAAGGTTATTTCCTTTAAGCAAGATCGCCGAGTAATCACTGGGGAGATCCATTACTTTGACCACCCGCATATAGGAATGGTCGTACAAATTCGACGTTTTGATCCATCAAAGCCAGCGGATGAAGCAGTTAGTCAATCAAAAAAATAAAGATATAAACACCATAATATTATCAACAAACAATCATCGCAAAGGTTAGCAAAATGGATAAAGAAATAGAAATTCAAGCAGCAGTATTTCGTCGTTTAATTGCACATTTAGACTCACGTAAAGATGTGCAGAATATTGAGTTAATGAATTTAGCTGGTTTTTGTCGTAACTGCTTCAGTAAATGGACAGTCAGTGAAGCCGAAAAATTAGGTGTTGACCTTGATATAGATACTGCACGTGAGCAGGTTTACGGCATGCCTTACAGTGAATGGAAAGCAAATCATCAATTGCCTGCAACGGAAGAGCAAATGGCTAAGTTTAATGAACTAAATAAAAAGTAGCCCAGTCGATACCAGTGAAATTATATTGTCAGTATTTAATGAAATACTGACAATATAACTGTGTGATCTACTCTAGTGCGAAACTAGTATGGTTATGAAAATTGCGCTATTTCATCTTCAGTTAATTCACGCCATTCACCTGGAGCTAAATCACCCAAAGTTATTTTTCCTATCTGCTCTCTGTGTAAACCCACTACCCTATTACCAATCGCCGCGAACATACGCTTAACTTGATGATATTTACCTTCGGTAATAGTAAGTAATACTTCACTACGATAAGACGCTTCATCAACTAAATCATCTTTTTCAACGCGCATTAATAGTGCGGGTCGCGTTAGTGAGCTTTCACCTTGAAGCTGAAGTCCTGTATCAAATTTTGCCACTAAAGCAGGCAATTTATCATCATCAATTTCACTGCGTAGCCATACACGATAAGTTTTCTGGCACTCTTTTTTGGGTGAAATAACGTTGTGCGACCAGCGACCATCATCTGTCACCAATACCAAACCTGTGGTATCAGCATCTAGACGCCCTGCGATGTGTAAATCAAAAGCTTTATCAACTTCAATAGCATGTAATACCGACGGATAAACCTCATCAACATTTGAACAAATAGTATCGCCTAGTTTATGCAAAATATAATAACGAGAACCGCGTGCGCTCAGTTGTTGGCCTTCAATAGTAATAGTGTTGTTTTCATGTACTTGCATTGCCGCGCTTTTAGCAACCTCGCCATTAACACGTACCTCACCACTTTTAAGCACCTTTTTAGCTTCGGTTCGAGTGAGTTCGGTACTTTTACAAATAAATTTATCTAAACGCATGGTGGTAAAAAGCCTTACTGCTAATGAAAATAAGCCGCTATTATCCGTATTGCTTATCAACAAGCAATACTTAATCTTGTTAAGTTGTACAAATGAAATAATATATAGCTATTTTTAAATATAAAAAATATATTGATAATACGTTAAGCTGTTAATATCAAATATAATTTTGTTGAAGGGACTTAGCATGTTGAAATTTATACCCAAGCTATCACAGCACACTATTCGATTTACCGTGGTGAGTATTTTCATTTTAGCTACGGTTGTTACGGCCGCCATTGCCATTAGCTTGCAATATCACTTTAGCAAAAATATGGCGACAGAATCTGCTAGCCAACTATTTTCTTTATCAAGTCAAAAAACACAAGAACATCTACAGTCTATTAATAAAAGAGCGGAAAATATTACCGGCATGTTCGCTAAATTTGGTGATCTTGTTAAGGGCAATGAAATCAATGCTTCTGTTGGGCCTGTTTTTGCTGAGATGTTGAAATCTAGCAATGATTTTTATGCGGTATACATAGGGTTGGGCAACGGTGATCTCTATGAATTAATTAATTTAGACGCTAGTGCTCAAATTCGTACACAAGTTGGTGCCTCTGCTGACGACCGCTGGGTTACTATTGAGGTCAGCGGTGAATTAAGTAATAGAAAACGCGTTTTTAGCTACCTCGATAACGACTTTACTGTACGAACTACCCGTGAAGAAAGCAGTGACTATGACGCCAGCGCTCGTTTATGGTATTTAAATGCAAACTTAAATGCCGTTTATAAAACTGACCCATATATGTTCCAGCACCTGCAAGCACCAGGACAAACCTATTCAGCTAAAATCCCTGGCTCTGAGGCCGTTCTTGCAGTAGACATAGCATTATCTTCTGTTGATCAATACTTAATCAGGCAAGGTGCAGCCAGCAACGGTTATACGGATAGAGAAGTATACCTATTTCAAAAGTCAGGGGAGATTATATCAAGCAATCAAAACAATATGGCTAAGACTACCAATATAAGGTCTGATAAACTCGCACTGACAGTAGAACAACAGCAGCTAATTTCGAACACAACAGCGTTAAAAATTTCGAATGAAACAGATTGGGCGCCTATTGATTTTTCAGTATCTGGACAACCAAAAGGTTATAGCATTGATGTGCTTGCTTTAGTTTCTCAAATGACTGGCTTAACATTTGAATATACCAATGGCTTTACTTGGTCCGAGTTAGTTACAGAGTTTGAAAATAAAAATATCGACATACTTCAACCTGTATTCAAAACAGATGACAACCTGCAAAGAGGAATATTTTCTAAACCCTTTTTAGAGTTACCTTTTTCTATAATTACCCAAAAAAACATTGATAAAATCAGTCATATAAATGAATTACGCGGTAAAGTGTTAGCCATTCCTCAAGGTTGGTCACACACAAAAACACTTATACAACACTTCCCCGACATTGATATTATTGAATACCCTTCCAGTAAAGCAGTCTTAAACGCTGTATCAAACGGAGAGGTTTTTGCTGGTTTCGATAGTGACGTTATTTTTCGTTATACCCAGCAGCAGTTTTTTATTAAAGATATCAAATACCACACTGATATTCGTTTTTCTCCAGTAGACTTAAACAGCTCATTGCACTTTGTGTTGCACAAAACACAAACCGAGTTAATGACAATTATGAATTTGGCCATTGATAATATTTCGGCAAAGAAAAAAGAATCACTGAAAGCGAAATGGTTCTCACAAAACGGAACACAAACCAAACAAGCAGTAGTTCCTTACGCTGAGTTAATCGATTTAGCTAAAAACACTTCCCTGCACGGTCAGCTGCTCCCCTTATTAATAAATAATACTGAGAGTTTTATTTATTTAACCCCTGTGAACCTTAGCAAAACAGAGTTTTTAGCTATCATAGTTCCGCGTGAAACTATTTTTGCCACCAGTACGGCAAAGGTAAAATTATCAATAATTATCACAACATTATGTTTGTTGCTGGTGCTGCCAGTCAGTTGGATTTTTTCCAGCCCAATAGTCAAACCTATTAAATTACTTGCCTTAGAAAATGAGAAAATTAAAAATAGAAAATATGAGGAAGTCAATTTAGTTCAAAGTAATATTAAAGAAATTGATGAGCTTGCCTCTTCCTTGGTTGAAATGTCAGTTGCGATTAAGGCTCATGAATTAAAACAGCAAGAATTGATGGACTCATTCATACAGCTTATCGCACAGACTATAGATGACAAATCCGCTTATACAGGCGGTCATTGTCATCGAGTTCCTGAATTGGGCTTAATGTTAGTCAATGAAGTGATTAAAGATAACAATACCTTTAAAGACTTTTCATTCAAGTCTGATGATGAATACCGTGAATTTAAAATTTCTGCTTGGTTACACGACTGCGGAAAAATTATTACCCCTGAACATATCGTTGATAAAGGCAGTAAGCTTGAAAGCATTTATAACCGTATTCACGAAATTAGAATGCGTTTTGAAGTGCTTTGGCGTGATGCTGAAGTAAATTACTATAAAACCTTAATAACGCAACCTGAACAACAAAAACAATTACATCAATTACTGATAGAGCAACAAACGCAATTAACGCAAGACTTTGCCTTTGTTGCCCATGCCAATGTCGGCAGTGAATTTATGGCTGATGACAAAATTGAGAAACTGCACCGCATTGCTCAACAAACTTGGCAACGTCATTTTGACAATCGCTTAGGCTTATCACCAGTCGAGGAATTACATTTAGCTAAACACAATGAGCAGCAGAAAACAGCTAATGAGACACAAAGTTTTCCTGTGACAGAACAGTTATTATCAGACAAAGCAGAACATATTGTCAGACGAACAACATCAGTCGAATTCGATGAAAAACTAGCGATTAAAATGTCAGTTCCTGAACACCAAGCTAACTTAGGTGAGTTATATAACTTATCGGTTTCTCGGGGCACGTTAACTGCAGAGGATAGATATATTATCAATGAGCACATCATTGGAACGATCAAAATGTTAGAACAACTGCCATTCCCGCCTGAACTCGCCAATGTCCCACGATTTGCTTCAACACACCATGAAACACTCATTGGAACCGGTTATCCAAGAAAATTAACCGCAAACGAGTTAACTATTCCTGAAAGAGTATTAGTGATTGCTGATATTTTTGAAGCATTAACGGCTGCTGATAGACCCTACAAGAAAGCAAAAACCTTAAGTGCATCCATTGATATTTTGCATAAATTCGCACTTGATCAACATATAGACATGGATTTATTTGAGCTATTTTTAACGTCTGGCACTTATCTAACGCTGTCTCTTATACACATCTCCGAGCCCACGAGACCGTACTAGATCTCG
>CAJXRC010000160.1 GCA_913058405.1 uncultured Colwellia sp.
GATAATTGAATAAAATGAAACATTGATAAAGCGTATAACTACTTTAATTTTATTAATTTTCATACGTAACAATCTAAGTTATTGATTTTACTTAAACATCAAGCACTCATTATCCAGAGGTCAGGTTATTTAAATAATTTTACAAAGGGCTATAAATACTCAATAGCAATACCAACAAACACAATTAAACCAACCCAGTGATTGTGTAAAAATGCTTGAAAACAAGCGTCTCTTTCTCTATTAACAATTAATAACTGTTGATAGCTAAATAAGCCTGCAGCGCCAATGAGGCATAATTGATATGGCCAGCCAAACGCTAAAATATCACCAACTGTCCATAATAAAGCTAAGGTGGTTAGTTGTAAAAAACCAATAACGCGCTTATCGTTTTCAGCAAATAAAATAGCGGTAGATTTCACCCCAATTTTAAGATCATCATCTCTATCAACCATAGCGTACATAGTATCGTAAGCCACTGTCCAACATAGGTTGGCGGTAAACAGCAACCAAGCAACTAACGGTATTTCACCTTGAGCTTCAGAGAAAGCCATTATCATGCCCCAGCTAAAAGCAGCACCTAAAAATAATTGAGGCAATTGGGTATAACGTTTCATAAAAGGGTAAATTGCTGCTAGAAATACTGCGACAACAGAAAGGTAAATAGTTGTCCAACTCAACATCAAGACCAAACCTAATGCCATGCCAATTAATAAACCAAACAAGTTAATAGCTTCGACAGAAGTCATCATGCCATTAACAAGCGGCCTGTTCTTAGTGCGTTCAACTTCACCGTCTATTTTTCTATCCGCGAAGTCATTTATCACACAACCAGCACTTCGCATGATAAAAACACCTAAACTAAAAATTAACAATAATTGCAAGTTTGGCCAACCATCGCTAGCAATCCACAATGCCCAGTACGTTGGCCATAATAAAAGGTAAGTTCCGATAGGTTTATCCATACGAGTAATTAGTTTAATCGCTAACCATTTTTGTCGAATTCTTTTCAGCATTTATATATTTCTTATGAGTGTTTATTTATTGCGCTATTGATTATTGATTATTGATTATTGATTATTGATTATTGATAGGCGAAAGCATCAGGTAAAAAAACCTCAGCCACCATCAAAGGTTTATTCTCCAACATAAATATCGAGCGACGCCCCCAAAGTATTGACTTGGGTACTTTTGACGTATGTATAGTTGCGCTATTATGATCATGCTTAGCGGTTAATTGAGTAGCTAAGTTCACGACACTAGAATCAGGTGCAAAAGAAGATAGCTCTAATCGTAAACGTTGCAAAGACGAGTTATTAAACAATACTTGACCTAGTGGCTGCTCACCTAAATTTGCAAGTATTTGCTCTTCGCCCGTTAAGCTCGCTAGTGGTAATAAGCTTCTAGCAAAAACTTGGGGAACGTTATCACAATACAAAATGACTTCTCGCACTAACACGGGTTCACCAACTTGAATCAGATCACAAGCCTCTGCGGCTGAACAAAATTGCTGTTGCTCACCAATCACCTTGACCTGAAAGTGATTACTATGACTCTTCAAACGTGCTGTAAGTGAGCCTTCATCGAGCAACCAATCTTTAAGTAGCGCGGACAATGAAGAACAGTTCCCTTCATCAGGTGACTGCCACAGGCCCGACAACGTGATGGGAAAGGTGATAGGAGAGTTCACTTTTTGCTGCTTCATAAATCTACTTTAAAGAATATTAGGATGTAAAATCGTCGATATATACCAAAACTACATGAATATGCAGGTTTCAGCTGGAATTATAAACGCCTTTAGGTAAGGCATTGATTGAAGAGAAGGGTTGTTCCCTTGTCGAAATCAATAACGTAGCATAAAGCGTTTATAAACCAGCCCTTCGGGGACGTCTGAGCAAATCATGTCCTTTGTTTCCTCCTTTTTTAAGGGAATAACCATTAATAAAATGAGGCGCCTTAATCATGTATCGCTCAGGCGTCCTGAAATACGCATCTTCAAATAGCTTCGGTATAATAGCAGACCTAAACAGTAAACTCATTTATCTCAAGCAAGCTTTTTTGCAAATTTTTATAAGAGTGGCGCTTAAGCTTATCCTTATAAGAAAGCCCATGCTTTTTCAGGCTAAACAGTCTTATTTTATTCAGCCTACTTCATCTCTTTGAACACTTTATTAACTATCACAAATATACTTAGTGTGAGAAAAAGTGGCCATTTCATAAAAAATAATCGAGCAGAAGACTAAAATCAGGTTATGATAAGGATAAGTTCAACCATCATTAACCGATTATTATTTTATGTTTAAGTACCTATTTTTCTTTTCTTTTTTGCTTACGTTAAGTGCAAATATCCCTCAGGTTAAAGCGAGTGATTATGCTTATTTTGGCTTTGAACCTGACATTATCACCAATTATGTCGCAGTGAAAAAGAAAATGGGCTACGTGCGTTTAACCGTTGAATTGATGGTTGAAGGTGACAACTTAACGATAGTTGAGCATCACTCGCCTTTATTACGTGACGCCATTATTAATATCATTGGTCAGCAATCAGAAGCCAAAGTAAAGTCAATCAAAGGGCGTGCGGAAATCCAATTAGAGTGTGAAGAACAAGTAAAAGAGTTATTAATCAAAGAGACTGGCGAACCACTTATCAAAAAACTACTTTTTACTCAATGGTTAGATAACTAACAAGCGTTTATTAATAAGTAGCAGCTTCTGATAATAAGAACCTGTTACTTTCTCCTTGCTCTATATAACTTTTTTATCGTTTACGCCAATCACTTTAACAGTGAATACAGCAAGAAAACATCCCGAGAGTAAGCCGAGTAAATGTGCGGTATTAGCGACATTAACCGGTAATAAATCAACAAAGCCAAGTACTAACCAGAACAGTAAAAAACCAACCAATGGTTTTGCAAGGAATAAACCTCTGTCTGGGGCTAAATAACCAAACCACCAGACAAAACCAACCAGCGCATATACCACACCTGATAAACCGCCAAAATTTGAACCTGATACCAAATATTGTCCTACATTAGAAACAATAGCAGAGAGTAACAGTAGATTAATGAGTGTTGATTTTCCTAATGTTTTTTCAACACTACCAGCCAGTTGCCACCACCACATGGTATTAAAGACAATATGTAGCCAAGAGAAGTGAAAAAATGCTGGACCAATCAAACGCACCGGATCGGCTAAGAAAGCATCTACTGAGAGTTGGGGGTAAAACTGTAAGGCATAAAAAAGCTGTTGTGCCCAACCAAGTTCACTAAAGATAAAAACAAGCCAACAAAGGGCAAACACTAATAAAGTTACAATGCCCGCATGGGCTAAAAAGTTTTCTTTAAAGCTGCTCATCAAGCTGAAGTCACTTGAATTCAAGCTGACAGTTTCACCTCTATCCCATGCCGCTTGCTGATATTTAGCGTCATAAGGCTTTAAAATGAAAGCATCAAACTCTACTTTTGCCTGTACTATTTTATCTTCGGGACAATAGATTACATGACCGTCTTCTTGGCTTGATTTGAGCTGTGATTGAATACCTAAAGATTGTAAATAATTACAGAATAATAAAGCAATATTATGATCTTTAAGTTGAACCAGAGGCTGTAGCGTATCCATATTCTCAGCAGACTCACTTGTCATCAGTGGCTATCGCTCTATATTGTCAGGGAATTGTGTTTGCCATTGAGTAAAGCCACCATCAAGAGAATAGACCTCAGTGAAGTCTTGGCTTATTAAAAACTCTGCAGCCTGTTGACTAGAAATTCCGTGATAGCAACAAACAACGACAGGAGCATCTAAATCGGCTTCACGTAAAAAATCAGGTAGTGACTCATTGGTTAAATGAATTGATTCTGCAATTCGACCATTTGCGAAAGAATTAGCGTCTCGAATATCGACAACAACGTGTGATTTATTTGCCATCACTTCTTGTAAGTCACTCACTGACATATGCTTAAAACTATTCTCTGACACTATGTATTCCTCATTTTATTACTGCCTTGTTAGCAGTAAATTCGTTATATTTTAGGCTTTAATGAGCACGTAATCTATTAATGACTAACAATAGATTACGTTTCTCAACGGCTAGGGTCTGTTGATCTTTTGAGATTATTTTTGCAGCGCTTTGTTGGGTATTTATACAAGGCAGAGCCTTTGTAATGTGGTTGTTCCACATAAAAAAGCGATAACGCCGCAAAAATGACCAACAAACGCTGTCCGAAGGATTCGGCTAAAAGCATCTTACTCATTGTTGAGTAGTATTGGCTTAGAGTGCCTAGGCTACACACTACTCGCCGCGATTAAAACGTTTTTATCTCGAACAAAATTTAACCGCGAAAAATCAACAGACCCTAGTATAACGAATTTAGGTCCAATCTAAAATGACCTTGCCAGATTGACCTGAGCGCATCATATCAAAACCTTGCTGAAAGTCGTCGATATTGTAGTGATGAGTAATTATCGGAGTAAGATCTAAGCCAGATTGAATCAAACTTGCCATTTTATACCAAGTTTCAAACATTTCACGACCATAAATACCTTTAATGGTAAGTCCTTTAAAGATAACTTGGCTCCAATCAATAGCCATATCGCTACCAGGAATACCCAGCATGGCAATTTTACCGCCATTATTCATGTTTTCTAACATGCTAGTGAATGCCATAGGAACACCTGACATTTCCATACCAACATCAAACCCCTCGGTCATACCCAAATCTGTCATGACATCTTTTAAGCTTTCTTTACTCACATCAACAGCACGGGTAGCGCCCATTTTTCTTGCAAGGTCAAGACGATACTCGTTAATGTCAGTAATAACGACATGACGAGCACCTACATGTTTAGCAACGGCTGCAGCCATAATACCAATAGGGCCAGCTCCGGTGATTAATACATCTTCGCCCACTAAATCAAATGACAATGCGGTATGAACTGCATTACCAAAGGGGTCAAAGATTGACGCTAAATCATCAGAAATTTCGTCAGGTAATTTAAAGGCATTGTATGCAGGTATAACTAGATACTCTGCAAATGAACCAGCACGATTGACCCCAACACCAACGGTATTACGACATAAATGAGTTCTGCCACCACGACAATTACGACAATGACCACAAGTAATATGGCCTTCACCGGAAACCCGGTCACCTAAAGTGAAACCTTTAACTTCTTGGCCGATACCAACCACTTCACCTGCATATTCATGTCCAACAACCATAGGCGTAGGCACTGTTTTTTGTGCCCATTCATCCCAATTATAAATGTGGATATCTGTACCACAAATGGCCGTTTTTTTGATTTTGATTAGCAGATCATTATGACCTAGTTTTGGTTTTTCGGTTCGCGTTAACCAAATACCCGGTTCTGCTTTTAATTTAGCTAAAGATTTCATTGTCGCTCTCTGTCTTATTAATTTTCAACGGTTAGATCACAGCCATTTCTTTACCAATACGGATAAAGGCTGCAATTGCGTGGTCTAACTGCGCTTTAGTATGCGCCGCAGAAATTTGTGTACGTATACGTGCTTGCCCTTTAGGTACTACAGGGAAAGAGAAACCAATAACATAAATGCCTTCTGCTAATAAACGGTCAGCCATTGCACTTGCAACTTTAGCGTCACCTAGCATTACTGGCACAATCGCGTGATCTGCGCCCGCACAAGTAAAACCTGCGTCTTCCATATTGTTACGGAAATAAGCGGCATTATCTTTTAAGGTTTTACGTAAAGCATCGCCTTGAGCTAATAACTCAAGCACTTTCAAAGACGCATTCACGATTGCTGGTGCTAATGAATTAGAAAATAAGTAAGGACGTGAACGTTGACGTAACCATTCAACCACTTCTTTTTTCGCTGAGGTAAAACCACCTGAAGCGCCGCCCATTGCTTTACCTAATGTGCCAGTGATAATGTCTACACGGCCCATAACTTCACAATATTCATGGCTACCACGGCCTTGCTCACCAACAAACCCTACAGCATGAGAATCATCAACCATTACCATCGCATCGTATTTATCAGCTAAATCACAAACACCTTTTAAGTTAGCGATAACGCCGTCCATTGAGAAAACACCATCAGTAGCAATTAACTTGAAACGTGCGCCAGCAGCATCAGCTTCAATTAAACTTTGCTCTAACGCAGCCATATCATTATTGGCATAACGGAAACGTTTAGCTTTACATAAACGTACACCATCAATAATAGACGCATGATTTAACGCATCACTAATAATAGCGTCATCTGGTCCTAATAAGGTTTCAAATAAACCGGCATTAGCATCAAAACAAGAAGAGTACAAAATGGTATCTTCCATGCCTAAAAACTTACTGATACCCTGCTCTAACGTCTTATGGATGTCTTGCGTACCACAGATAAAACGTACTGATGCCATACCAAAACCATGTTCATCTAAACCTGTTTTTGCTGCAGCAATTAGTTCAGGATGATTTGCTAAACCTAAGTAATTATTGGCACAAAAATTTACCACTTCTTCACCAGTATTAACGGCTATTTGTGGCTGTTGAGCGGTAGTAATAATACGCTCAGCTTTGTACAAGCCATCTTCTTTTACTTGCTCTATTTGTGCAGTTAAATGCGTGTAAAAACCTTTGGTAGATACAGAACCAGTCATGTGAATTCCTTAAATAATTAGTGTTCTTCAATAGTCATATTATCAACTCAGACCGCACTGCAATAAAAGTGACACTACTTGGTGATATGACCTTTTTTATAGTCAAATTGACATATAAAGCTGTCAAAATGAAAGTTAGTAGCTATAATTTGAATACATGCAGTATAAGGGAGTGTAGTTTGTTAACTGAAAAAGATGAAGAATTGCTGTCAATATTACGGCTAAATGCCAGAGCAAGCGTTTCAGATATCGCCAGAGCGACAGGCGTTTCTAGAACAGCAATACAGAACCGACTCAATAAACTTGAAAATAATAATGTCATTAAGGCATACAGCGTTGTGCTCGATAGCGCTTATACCAGTGGCTTAATCTCTTCTAATGTCTCGCTAAAAGTAAAGCCCAATTTGCGACAAACCATTTGTATCGCCTTAAGAAAAGTTCACCAAATTAGCCATATCCATTCGATAAGTGGCGAATATGACTTATTGGTTACCATACAAGCCAGCACCCTAGAAAAACTCAGTGAGGTACTCAATATGGTCTGTTCTACTGAAGGCGTGGAGAGAACCAACTCTGCCATTATTCTAGATACCATCTTTGAGCGTTAGTTATACCCGCTCCCTACGTAAGTACATTCCCTAATTAATTTATAGCAACTTGATTAGCAAGAATTAATTCGTTTGGTATACTAGTCAGCATAGATAGTTGATGTGGAGTCAATTTTAGTGCGATATGTTTTAGCTTTATTTTTTTACCGTGTATTCCTTTTATTGCTCACCCCAATAGTTTTACTTGTGCTATTAATCCGCTCATTTAATCACCCTGAATACCGCCAACGTTTATTTGAACGCTTAGGCTTTTTTCCTAAACCCTATAAGCAAGGTGGTATTGTTGTGCATGCTGCCAGTGTCGGTGAAGTTATCGCATTGAAAAGTTTTATCGAAAAGCTATTAGTAAACTATCCAGATTTACCTATTACCATCACTTCATTTACCCCGACCGGCTCTGCGCAAATAACCAAGCTCTTCGGTGGACGTGTTCAGCATGGTTATTTACCGTTAGATATATTTCCCTGCACGACATTATTTCTACATCGACTCAAACCCAAAATGATGATTTTCATGGAAACCGAATTATGGCCTAACTTAATCGCTCAATGCGACCAACAACAGATTAAATTATTGTTAATTAACGGCCGCTTATCGAAAAAATCCTTAACCAGTTATCAAAAGCTTAGTGCGCTTATGGCGCCCTGCTTAAATCGCTTTGATATGATCCTCACGCAAAGCGAAGAAAATTTAACTTACTTTTTGCAGCTCGGTACGCATCAAAGCCGCTGTATGAATAGTGGTAACTTAAAATTCGATATCAGTGTCAATGAACAAGTTATTAATAAAAAGGCTGAGTTAGCCAAGTTACTTTTTGCTGATGATAATCAGGCCAAAAGAACAGTCTGGTTAGTTGCCAGTACACACGAGGGCGATGAAGCCATTGCCTTAACCGCCTTTAAAGAATTGTTATCTCAATATCCATCATTGTTATTAGTGCTAGTACCGCGCCACCCAGAACGTTTTGAGCACGTCGCCAACCTTTGCCTTGAACAACAATTATCATTGGCCAAACGCAGTGAAAATACAGTAATTAATAATGAGCAAGTTTGGTTACTCGACAGCCTGGGCGAGTTAATGGCTGCCTTTGCTTTAAGTGATATTGTTACAATGGGTGGAAGTTTCAGTGAAATTGGCGGTCACAACCCGCTAGAGCCGGCATTATTTAATAAGCCTGTGATCGTTGGTCACAACATGAGTAACTTCAACGAAATAATGCAGCAGCTTAGACAAGAAAATGCCATTATTGAACTCACTAACAATACACCGACTAATGAATCTAGCACACAACTTGTCAATGAAATTAGCGCATTATTGCAACAACCAAAGCGTCAGCAAGCGCTAGGCGAAAATGCACTCAAAGTGGTATTACAAAATCAAGGAGCCAGCGAAAAAACATTGGCTCAAGTAATAAAACTACTGCCTATAATTACTAGTAATAGTGACACTATGCCTTTAGGAGATAACTCGTGAGTCAAGCGATAGCCAACCCACAATTTTCTATACTTGAACAAGGTAACGTTACTTGTTTTTTCAATCAAACCCTCATTACTGATTTCAGTGCACAAATGCTCAACCCAAGCTATTGGCAACAACAAAATGCGGTAACAGGTTCTGCGCAGGGACGTGGCACTACATGGTTTGTCGAATACAATGATATAGGCAATATTAAGCATGATTGGGTATTACGCCATTATTATCGCGGTGGTTTAATCGGTAAAGTTATTAAAGACTCTTATTGGTTTAGTAGTTTAGAAAAAACTCGCGCTGCGTGTGAGTTTGCTATATTACGCCATATGAATACGCTGCGACTTCCTGCCCCTGAGCCGATCGCTTATCGCGTTATGCAACATGGCTTTCACTACCGAGCAGACTTGCTTTCCAGTCGCATTCAAGGTGCGCAAGACTTAGTAGCAATATTAAGTGAAAAGGCGATAACGGATGATGTTTGGCATGACATAGGCGCCACGATCAAACGTTTTCACCATCACGGTATCTATCACCATGATTTGAATAGCCATAATATTTTGCTCGATGACAAAAACCAGGTGTTCCTG
The DNA here is from genome assembly GCA_913058405.1 of uncultured Colwellia sp. Classification (GTDB taxonomy): domain Bacteria; phylum Pseudomonadota; class Gammaproteobacteria; order Enterobacterales; family Alteromonadaceae; genus Colwellia. The sequence goes on from CAJXRC010000160.1 coordinate 9,295, forward strand.
ATCGACTTTGACCGTGGTGAGCTGCGTACTAATCCAGTGAACACTACCTGGAAGCAAGCAAATATGGCACGTTTACAACGATCGTTTTTAAAGGAATTAAATAAATTCGCTCAATTTAATTATACCGAAAAAAATTGGAAAGCGTTGCTGGATGGCTATCAGAATGCGAACATTGCCGATGTTGAAAGGCAGAACTAATAATGAATTATATCGTCACGATATTAACTCTTACCCTCACATTAGTTTCATTTAGCTCGAACGCAAAAAAACCAGCCTCGGGGGATATTAGTCATCTGATTTCTAAAGAAGTATTTGCCCGCTATAGCGATGTCGCAGACTTTATTGAGCAATCACCAAAAGTGACCATTACTGTCTCACCATCAAAAGCTGACATCGATGAATATGGTCAACAAGTTGCTAAGTCATTGACCGGATCGGATTGCGATAGAGATGGTGTTATGGACGATAATAAAACCTGTAATGCTATCTTTTACAAGCTTTGGTTAAAATACGCGCGTTAATATTACTTAAAATAAAATCGATGCCCATCGGGTATAAACTATTTAGTCGTTTTTAAAAACGTTGTCATCGCTTCCAGCATTTCTTGATAATACGGGTTGTAAGTCAATCGCTGCATTGGCAAATCACGCGTAAGGTTCATTGCGGTAACTTCTCCCTTAATAACCTGTTTATTATGCTTACATGCTTTATAGCGCTGAGCATCTGTAACATAGTGACCACAGTTTCTATATTGGCCATTAACACCATAATGTGGATTATCTGGAGAATTCGTTGTTGCAATGTGTGCAACATCAAAAATTTCATTACATAAGCTCTCAGCTGAACATTCAGGCACAATCACTTCCATCACATCAACTAACTTTGTCGGTAACTTGTCGTTATCACCATAATAAATCAACACACTTTTCTTCATCTGCTCTTGTGGCGATGCTAACTGCCACTGCTGAACTAGCTGTAAGGTATGTGCAGTATCTATGGTTTGATCATGTTCACTCGCCACAACAAACAGTGGGATATCATGCATTTGTCGACTCGCATTTGCCCCTTCTCCCACAACAAGGTTCATTAAGGCGTGAACTTGTGCCCCAGCGTTGTATGGGAATGACTCATATTTAGCAAAATCAATATCCGCATCTAGATCAATCCAGTCAACAAAAGGGATACCATCAATATATTGAGCTAACCAAGCTAAGTCACTCTTTGCCTTGGTGGCAGGCGACCACATAAAGAGGCCTTTAATTTTTTCATCAACCTGCTTTTGTTGCATCAAGTAATTAAAAATAAGAGCTCCGCCAGTAGACAAGCCGCCAAGGTACACTTGCTCATAATCATTTAACGTTTGATCAATGGCAAATGTTGCCGCTTGCTGCCACGCTTGGTAATCAGTATTGAGTAATTCTGAAGGTGCGACGCCATGGCCAGGCAATAATAAGGTACGCACAGTAAAACCCTGCTGATAGAAAAACTGGCTAAGGTCATGAAAAGAAAAGGGTGAATCCGTTAAGCCATGAATGAGTAAAATAGCTTTTTCATTAGTATTTTGAGTTAATTCAAATGGAGCAACCAGCTGACTTACCTTGGGTGTTTTTGACCATTGATTTTTTTTCGCTAATTGTTGGTAGGTTTCTGTAACAATAGGACAAGGCATGCTTGCTCTAGGGTTTTTATTAACGACAACCTGATAAGCATTCGTCAGGTACTCTTGGTAACTAGATAGTTTTTTAAAATCAACGTTTGCTAAAAGCTCACCTTCAACCTCATTTGCGAAACGATACTTGCCTGATTCAATGAGAGAAACATAATCATCTTGAATACTCAGGCAATCTTGCTGCCCTTGGGCAAATGACAAGGTATTTACCAACCACAGTAGTAATATCGCTGTCTCTTATACACATCTCCGAGCCCACGAGACCGTACTAGATCTCGTA
>CAJXRC010000161.1 GCA_913058405.1 uncultured Colwellia sp.
ATTTAAAACATCAATCATATTTCCTTAACAAATCAATATCAGCGATATTTCCGCGCGTCTCTAGAAAAGCACCCGGTGTTCAGGACAAATGTGAGCTGCGGCACCTTGGAAGCGACTTTTCCTCTTTAAATGTTTCATTTAAAACATCAAAAATATTTCCCTAACAAATCAATATCAGCGATATTTCCGCGCAACTCTAGAGAAGCACCCAGTGTTCAGGACAAATGTGAGCTGCGGCACCTTGGAAGCGACTTTTCTTCTGTAAATATTCCATTTAAAACATCAATCATATTTCCTTAACAAATCAATATCAGCGATATTTCCGCGTAACTCTGGCTGTTTACTTCAATAAAAGTGCACCCTGTGTCCTCTTCAGGACAAATGTGAGCTGCGGCAGTCATCCATTAGGTAAAAGCGACTTTTCTTCTGTAAATATTCCATTTGAAACATCAATCATATTTCCTTAACAAATCAATATCAGCGATATTTCCGCGTAATACTCACTCATGCCCTAATTGCACTGTTCAATCTGTCACAACCCATTGTCCTCTATTCTATGGCATTGATAGGACTAGATCGAAAAAGGGAAAAGCTTTCACTTTCCCCTTTGCTTAATAACTTAAACTGCACTAAAAACAATGCAATAGTTAAACGGCCTTGTCTAAATGAGATTAACTAAACTACGAATTTATCAGAAACTTGATTCAGCTCTTGAGATAAATATTCAAGTTCCTCAAATTTTTCTCGTGAAACAGAAGAGCCCTCACCTATCTCTTTCGCAAGACTAGCAATACCCGTGATACTTTCAGCAACTTGACTCGCAACGGTTGATTGCTCAGAAGCTGCTGTAGCAACGTGTATATTCATTTCTGTCAGCTCTTTTATCGAACCTGAAGTTGAATCAATAAGACCTCGAATGGCTGACATCGCATCAGATACAGCCGCTCTTTTTTCTGCAGATTCACTCATATCTTGAATAGTGCGTTGAGAGCTATTTTTCAAACTGTCTAAGATATCAGATATTTCTATGGTACTTTGCTGAGATCGTTGTGCTAACGTTCGTACCTCATCAGCAACAACCGCAAACCCTCGTCCTTGTTCACCAGCACGTGCAGCTTCAATAGCGGCATTTAATGCCAGTAAATTTGTTTGTTCAGAAATACCTTGTATTACGCCAAGAACAGAATTAATTGATTCAACATTGCTACCTAGCTCTTGTACTGAATGTTCAACATTTTCAAGTAATAAGTTCAGTTCGTTCATACGCTGATTTGAAGAGTGCACTTGCGTTAAGACATTTTGCATTTCTACTTCAGCATTTTCAGCTGAAGTGCGAGTTACTTCGGCGCTATTCGCTATCTCTGCTGACGTTGAAGCCATTTCCTCAACAGCACTAGCAACCTGTGTGGTTTCTTGCATTTGTTGATCTGAAGAATCTTTAAGTCTTCGCTGACGTTCAGTGGATTGAACCGCCATATCAGCCAAGTTGACGCTCGTTTGTTTAATATTTCGTATATCGCCACCGAGGGCTTTTAGAAAACGATTAAAGTTATTAGCAATATCACTTAAGACATCAATAGGGCTATTAACTATAGTCTGCGTTAAATTTCCTTCACCATTTGCTAAAGCTTCCACCGATGTAGATAAGTTTTTAAGTGCGCTATAGATGAGTTTAATTGCAAAGGTCACGATAAAGCCGACAATCAGTGCAATAACTACCGTGGTAACAAGGCTTTGAGTAATATTACTACGTTGAGAAGCAGAGATTGTTTCATCAATAGAAGCGATGACACCATCCATTGAATCAATATAAAAACCTGTGCCTATCATTAGATCCCATTTATCGATGTAAATGGCATAACTGTATTTAGGGGAAGGTTCAGTTTCATTGAGTTTAGGAAACCAATAAGTGTAGAAGCTAGAACCTCGTTTACTTTTATTAACCAAATCTCTAATAATATATTGACCCTGTTTGTCTTGAAGGTCCCAATAATTATCACCAATCCCAGCGGTTTTATTACCCATCAACACTCTTTTACCATCATTTTTATAGGCAAATATGTAACCAGAGCCTTGATCAAAGGTCAGATGAGATAACATCTTAAGTGCCTCATCATAACCTTCACTACCCGATTGATTAACATAAGGTTGAATAAGAGACTCTACCGAATCCATAATCGCTTTAAGGCGCTCTTTTTCGATAGTTAATATCGTTTTTTCAGTTAATTCTGTAACATCATTGCCGAAATTTTTAAGGGAATTGAACTGAAGAAATAATCCTAGCAAAGCTACAAATAAAAATGGCAAAAATGCTAGTGCATATATTTGTACTCTAAGTGACTTAAACATAATTCTACCTAAATTAAATTATTGAAATTCATGAGAATATGAGATTCATGAGAATATTAAATTATACTCTAACAGCTTAGTATATAAATACTCTGTTAGTCTAAAATAATGGGTTATTAAGTACAATATTAGAGCGTTAAGGCGATTATTAAATCACCTTAAAACTCTATCATTCTCATTGCCGCTAAATCAGCTATTTACCATAGACCATAGAGGGTAACCACAAAGCAACCTCTGGATACATAATTAGCGCTCCAAGACCTAATAATTGCAATATTATAAAAGGAATTACGCCTTTATAAATGTCGGTTAGTTTGATTTCTGGTGGACAGACACCTTTCAGATAGAACAAGGCGAAACCAACAGGAGGTGTTAAAAATGAAGTTTGCAGCGTAACGGCGATTAGCATAACAAACCACACTAATACCGGTTGATCTAATCCGTTAACAGCCCCTATGCCAAAATCTAATCCCGCAACAACAGGAGCCAATAATGGAAGTACTATTAAGGTGATTTCTATCCAGTCTAATAAGAAACCTAACAAAAATACGATTGCAAGAATAACAAATAACACGCCATATGGACCAAAAGGTAAACCCGTTAACATGCTTGATATAAATTCATCGCCACCTAATTCGCGTAAAACAAGTGAAAAAATAGTTGCACCAATAAAGATGGCAAAAATATAAGCCGTCGTTTTATAAGAAGCCATCAACACTTCGTGAAAGACTTTAAAATTAAGTTTCTTATTCATCGCAGCTAAGATGGTTGCACCTAATGCACCTACACCACTTGCTTCTGTCGGTGTGGCAATACCTGCAAAAATAGAACCTAATACCGCAATAATTAATACCAGTGTAGGCAATATAGCTTTGAAAACTTCTACTAATACTTTAGCCGTCAGTGGGCGGCGATTTTCAGGCGCTGGAGCAACTTCAGGTTTAAAGAATGACAAGCCTAAAATGTAAGCAAGATATACTACACCTAGCATTAATCCAGGAAATACTGCCGCAGTGAATAAATCACCAACAGATAGTGCTAATTGATCAGCCATGATCACTAACATAATACTTGGTGGTATTAATATACCTAAACACCCCGCACTACATACTATCCCTGTAGCGAACGTTTTTGAATAATTTTGCTTCATCATGGCAGGTATGGATAACAGGCCAAGTAATACAACAGAAGCGCCGATGATACCTGTAGAGGCAGCTAGAATAATACCGATTAACGTTACTGTGATACCTAAACCACCACGAACACGACCAAAAAGCTCTTGCATTGCCATCATCATGCGCTCAGCTACGCCTGATTTATCAAGCATTAAGCCCATAAAAATAAACATGGGCAAGGCAACCAGCACCCAGTTTTCCATTAAAGAAAATATCCGGGAAACAGATAAACCTAGAACATTCAAATCAAGGCCGGTAAACGTATCCAAATGCAGATCTGACAGATAACCTATACCACCAAATATAATACCAACACCAGCTAGAACATAGGCGATTGGAATACCCGTAAATAGAAAGACAATGAAGGTTAAAAACATGCTGATAACTAGAATTTCATTAATAGCCATGATCACGTCTCCTTTTGAGTTATGGTAATAATATTTCGAAACAGTCGTGCCAGCACAGCCATAGCTAACAAGATAAAACTTGCTGGGATTGCAGCTTTAATTGCCCATCGAAATGGCATACCTAATGGTGAAGATGAACTTTCGCCGAGCATGTAGGAATTGGCTACATAATCGAAACTATTAAATAAAATGACAAAGATGGTTGGAAAGATAAAAAAGACAGCGCCAAATACTTCCCATTTCAATACGGTTTTAGGTTTCAGCATTGAGGCAACAACATCGACTCTTACTTGTGAGTTAGTTATTTCGGCATACGATAAACCAAACATGATACCTATTGCATATAGATGCCATTGAATCTCTTCGAATAAAATCAGTCCATTGTTGAAGCCGTAACGCATGGTTACATTAAGGATAATGACGACAATTAATAATGCTGAAGACCAACAACAAACGGCAGATACTTTAAGGATAATGGCTTCAAAAATATCAGCTGCTTTTAACATTGATCGTGCTACTGAGTTGGTAGGCTTAGAAAATGAATCAGTCATAAGATTCTCCTAATTCAATAAAAAACCTAGAACCCTAAGGTTCTAGGTTGTGCAAGTAATGGGAGTTACCGCACGTAAGTAAGCTGGTATACCCGTTCCACTTGAAGCTGCATGCTTCAGCTGGAATTCAAATGGAGCGGGTATAAGTTTAAAGGCTCGGTTTTGGACGGGGTAAGAAAGCGTTTGATTCCCATAAATCGTAATCATTACGGAACTTAGCTAAGTCATCATGTATTTTCTTAAAGGCTGGATCTGCAGCCGATTGTTCAACAACAACTTCATCCCATTTAGTTTTAAACGTCGTTAACATTTCAGGCGACCAATACTTGTTTATTACGCCATCTTCAATATTTTGTTTCATGACTGGTGCTTGAATAGCTTCACCCAGTGCAATAGCTTCTAACGTCGCTGATTTACATAAATGTTCAATAACTGACTGTTGACGTTCACTCATTTTCTTCCAAGTATCTTTGTTGATAATGAGTTCCATCATAGTGGCTTGTTGATGCCAACCAGGGAAGTAGTTGTATTTAAGTAGTTTCTTTACACCAATACGTTGATCAACAACCGGCATTGAAAATTCAGTGGCATCGATAACACCCTTTTCAATTGCTGGGAATATTTCGCCACCAGGTAAACCTACGGTACTAACACCCAGTTTTTCCATAACCAGTGCGCCTAAACCGAAGAAGCGCATTTTTAAACCCGCTAAGTCTTCAGGTTTGTTAATCTCATTTTTAAACCAACCTGAAGTTTCAGGGGCTAAAACACCACACACTTGCACTTTTACATTGAGGTTGTTGTCATCATATAACTCTTGATGCAATTTATTGCCATTGCCATGATAAAACCAAGCTAAATATTCAGGTGCTTCTGGTCCAAAAGGAACGGCTGAAAACAAACGAGCCGCGGGAATTTTTCCGCCCCAGTTACCTGCTGTTGCATAACCAGCTTGTACTTTACCTGTAGATACCGCATCAAGTATTTCTTTTGGGTTAACGAGTTTATTAGGCTCGTAAATTTTCATTTTTAATGTGTTGCCACTTAATGTTTGAATGTTGTCAGATACATACTTAATCGTTGAGCCTAAGCTTGGTAGTACCGAGTTATAATAAATAGGCGTCTTAAGAAGCATTTTCTTTTCAGCCATAGCAGCACCTGAGAAACTGCCTGCAATTAAAGTACTTAATAATAATAAAGGAAATTTTTTCATTGTCTTTCTCCTGTAGTGTTTAGTGAAAAATTAAAGGACGTATTTTGCTGAGAATTGTAAGTAGTTTGAGTTTTTATTGACTTCCGCCATTTCAAAATTACCGACTTCAACACCAAAAGAAAGTTGCTTAGTGTAATTTTTGAATAGATTAACTGCTACGTGGTTATTTTTAACGTTACCTAGATCAGTATCAGTTGTGCCGTAGTAAACTGTTGAACGCATATCTTCAGTCCAATAATGACGATAAGCAGCCATTATTGATGTTGATTGTTCAGCTTCTTCACCGACTAAATCTCGTGCTGTAACTACGCTAACGTAACGGCCAGTTTTGCCACCATGTACTTGGAAACGGAAATCATCTTTGCCGAACGTTTTAATACGACCAGCAACACCAAAACCAGCAGCAGACACTGTATCGCCACCAATAGTATTTAATTGACGCGCTACACCTGAAACAGACACGTTACCCCAGTCACCTTTAAAGGTGTATTTAGCGATAAAATCTGGTATTGAATCTTGGGTGTTATCACCTTTGTCTGAATGTGGATTTTCTAAAGACACTTGTAAGCCGCCATTCGTATAACGAATTTGACCTTGTCTGATGAATGACTCAGCAACTAAAGGCCCACCGAAATCAGCAGATTCAGGTATAGCACTGGTATTCATAAAGGTGGTCCATGTTTGACCAACAGTGATATTTTTATATTTGATGAACGCGTGACGTAGTCGAGGGTGTGATGAGTTCGAAATAATTTGGTTGCCACCACCACCGTAAAAATCTAATTCAATAAAGCCAGTCACATCACCATGAACATATTTGGCATTAAAACGCGTTTCATTAGCTGTGAATTTGGTTGTTGAAATATCATCTGTAACTGAGGCAGCGCCTATCCAGTAATCATTGCCCGTTGCAGGAGCGCTTACATCACCACTAACAGTACGTATATCTGCTTTGATGAAGCCACCGAAAGTAATAGAGTCTTTATCGCCTAAATCAAACGTATAACCTGCATATGACGGTGCTGATACTATTGCTGCCAACATAAAACCGGATTTTATTATATTTTTCATTATTGTTACCCTTTTTATTGAGACTTGGATGATTTGAATCACCTCGCTTAGTGCTAGGTATACAATATTGAAATTACCCACTAGGTGTAATCGGCGAATGTACGTATTTTTTCTACGTGTTTATACTTAGTTTTGCTAAAAAGAGGACCAGTTTCGTTTAAAAAACCAGCAAAAAGGTCTCATTTCTACGTAATTCATTTAAATACCGACTCAATACTTAGGTAAATCCTAAATAATTTTAGGGCCATTGAAATCAATAGGGCTTTTTTGAAATGAAGTTAAGGTTAATTCTGCTCTGAGCGAGCAAGCTGTTAAAGCTATGAAGACGAATAGTATAACGAGTCTGTAATTTTTCTATCATCTTGCTGTATAGGTATAGGTATAGGTATAGGTATAGGTATAGGTAGGATAACGTCCTGTTACTGGGTGCTATCAAGCAGCTCATCGCCCAACTATTAGCAAAAATAATAATAATTTATTGACAATAAACAGCTATTATACGCTTTTTGGAAATAAAAAATTAATTAAGACGCCATTATTAAAATGTAACATTAAGTATAGACTCAATAATCTGATGAAAAATTGACTTGTATAAATCAATAATCACAACCAAGACTTAAGCCAGGGTTAAGCCAGGGTTAAGCATTTATAGTTTTCAACTAGTGATGACACATTATGCCTAACTTATTCACCATATTTACATCAATTAGTCAGTTTTGAAAAATGACCACTGCATTAATAAATGTAAAACACATCTCATTAAAACAAGAACAAGTACGAAAAATGACAGAGCTAGCTATAGTAATAGCAGGAGCGGTTAAATTGGCCTTTGACAGGATGCCGATATTGATTAGCAATCGTTAATCGATTACATGGATAAAGTAACACTATAAGAAGCTATTAATGAAAGTCACTCTTTAAAGTGATTGGGTATAGTCATAGTTATGTGTGACAACATGACTTGAGAATAAGGGTTATTACGTGAATATTAATTTAAAATTACAACTGGTTACTATTGTACCTTTGGTATTAGCGCTAGTCGCCGTGCTAATCGTCACCCAAGTACAATATCAGTCCTTATCTGAACAAACCGTTTATGAGTATCGTCATGGCGTGATGACTCATCGTAAAGACGAATTACGTAATTATGTGGCTCTTGCTGAGGGTGCTACAGAGCACATCTATCGAAATAAAAACCTAAGTAATGAACAAGCACAGACCTTAGTTAAGCAAGTATTATCTAATATGCGTTTTGGTAAAGACGGTTACTTTTTTGCTTATAATTTCGATGGAACAGCACTTCTCATACCTGGACAAGAATGGCGTATTGGTAAAAACTGGCTTGAACTTGAAGACAGAAACGGCGTAAAACTGATACAAGGCCTTATTGAGAATGCAAAAGAAGGTGGCGGTTATCTTAATTATGTTTTTAATCAACCATCAAAAGGCGGCGAAGTTGGTAAAAAAATTGGTTATTCAAGAGAGTTAGAAGATTGGCAATGGATGATAGGCACTGGCGTTTATATTGACGACATTGATCAAGAGATTGCCGTATTAAATGCTTCTATAAGTAAACATATTAGAAATACTTCAGTCATGACACTTCTTATTGGTTTGGTCGCCATTATTGCCATCTTTTTTTCCGGACAATTTATACGCTTTAGCGAGAGAAAACTCGCTAATCGAAAATTGCGTGAACTGAATGAACGTATTTTTCAAACGCAAGAAGAAGAGTGTAAACGGGTATCACGAGAGCTCCATGACGGAATTAGTCAAACTATCGCTGCAGCGAGATTTTCCTTAGAAACAGCCCAACTAAAACACCAAAACAATGATGATGCCAGTAATGAAATGGAACGTTCCATGGAGCTTATTTGCAAAATAATGGGTGATATTCGCGCGATTTCGCATCAATTACACCCTGGCTTACTCGAAGATTACGGTTTAGGTGCTGCGCTAGAAGAGCTAGGCAGAGACTTTTCTCAGCGTACTGACATTCAAGTTGATGTAGAGCGTTTATCGCTTCGAAATATATTATCAACTGAAGTTAAAACCGCTTTATACCGGATTGCTCAGGAGTCGTTAACCAACATTGAACGTCACGCCAACGCCTCAAAAGTCACCATCACATTAAAACTAATACCGAGCTGGTTAGTACTAGAAATTATTGATGACGGCCAAGGTTTTGATTATCAACGCTACGATAAGAGTCACGACAAAAAAACAAAAGTTCATCAGGGGATTGGCCTGCGAAATATGAAGGAGAGGTTAAGCTTTTATCAAGGAGATTTAACGGTCAAATCCGAACACAATGGTACCAAAGTTTTAGCCCGCATACCGCAATCACAACTGCGTTTTAATGCGAGTAATGCCAGCGAGAACTAAAATGAAAGAGAATATTATGATTAAAGTACTATTAGTTGACGATCACCCGCTTTTCAGAGAAGGATTAAAACACCGCTTGAGTCTTGACAGTTGTCTCGAAGTTGTTGGCGAAGCTGAAAATGGCAAACAAGCATTGGAGCTAATAAAGAGTCTTGATTTTGATATTGTTTTAATGGATATCAACATGCCTGAAATGGATGGCATGTATGTACTTGAATTAATTAAAGAACAAGATATCGATTGCAAGGTTCTTATGTTAAGTATGCATGACAATAAAGAGTATATTTTAGGTGCTATGCGCCACGGAGCCGATGGCTATATCTTAAAAGACGTACCTGGCACTGAATTAATAGATGCCATTAAAAAAGTTATTTCAGGTAAGCATTATTTCAGCTCAGAGGTTACTGAGATCTTGTCAAAAGAGCTCGCAGGTGAGCAACGAGGCATTGTCACCAGAAGAGAACAATTAGTTCTAAGGCTCATTTCACAAGGTCTCAATAATAAGCGTATAGCACAAGAATTAAACGTTAGTGTTCGCACAGTAGAAACACATAAGCGAAATATCAAGCAAAAGCTTGGTATTGACTCAACCGTTGGTCTGATGCGTTATGCCATTGATTATGGTTTAGATCGCTAATAATAGTAATTTATTGTTTATCAAATCGCCTTGGTCATAGTTTTTACTCGGATATGACAAAGGCTTTCAGCGTATCAATGGCTCAATACATCATTAACTTGGCATGAGAGCCTAAAAATAATAAATACACTATCTAGCCTTGTATTTACTGCGCGCTTTACCCTTTTATTGAACACTAATAACAATGAGTAAAGGCAGTATTTATACTCTTCAATTTTTTCAATTATGACAATAAAGCACCCAAAATATCTTCTCTTGAGTCGACACTCTTTAGTTTTAATAAAAATAATTTTTTATTCAGCCACTTCATCTTTAAAGTATAATCCACATCAATATTATGGATATTAAAGTGCTGTCTTTTGTACGAGTTACCTAATATTATTAGTTGAGTAGTGTCGATATAGGGAACATACATTTGTATTATCAGAAGAGCCAAGAATTAATAGATAGCTGGAATAAAACATTAGCTATAGTTGCTAAGCTAGCTTCTGTACCAGTTGCTTTGGTGATGAAAATTGAAAAGAACAATATCACCGTTTTAAGCAAAAATATTGATACTGATGCTAATCCCTACACTATTGGACATACTGAGTGCTTAGATGGCTCGGGACTTTATTGTGAAGAAGTAATAAAATCACAAAAAATGTTAAATATTCCTAACGCACTTTGTGATGAAAACTGGAATGACAACCCTGATTTAAAACTCAATATGGTCGCTTATTTAGGATTGCCCATTGTCAATAATGACGGCAGCTTATTTGGTACTCTTTGTATTTTAGACAACAAAGAACATGTATTTACCGAGACTACTGTTGGCCTATTAGAAGCGATTAAACAAAGTTTTGAAGTGCAATTAAAACAATTGCATCAGCAGCATATCGCAGAAGAGAAACAAAAACTTGAGGCGCTATCAATTTTAATCCGTGGGCTTTCTCATGAAATTAATACACCTTTAGGTATTGGCATAACGGCCACCAGTATTATTGAATCAACCATTGAAAATATAGAACAAAAGTTAGCGGCAAAATCTCTTAATCAAAACACATTGTCATCATGCCTTGGCACAATCAAAGACAGTGTCAGTTTACTCAGTAATAGCCTCAATCATACTGCTGATCAAGTAGGTAAATTACAAGACCTGTCTCTTATACACATCTGACGCTGCCGACGAAGAGGATAGTGTAGA
>CAJXRC010000162.1 GCA_913058405.1 uncultured Colwellia sp.
AAACTGAAATTGCTCAAGCACTCTGAATCGAGCATTTTGAATGATTACGGGTATAAGCATTCACTTTATTTGAAATTTGTACAAACTCTATGTAACACATTAACTTAGTTTTAAAGGTAATAGCAAAGAGCGATTAAAGTTCTAACTAGTAAATAGGTTTAATTCATCTACTAACCTTCCCGTTATGTAAAAAATACCAAGCTAATGTTCGATATAGCTTTACATTTTCATGAATTACATTATTATTCAAACAAGTGTTTTAATTGTGTGTTTACCACACAGAAATCCAAATTTACTAAGGGAAGTCATCATGGCTGAGTATAAAGTTCCGTTAAATGAGATGAGTTTTTTGCTTTATGAAGTGTTTAAAGCTGACGAAATGTGGCAAAAGCTACCTAAATTAGCAGAGCAAGTTGATAAAGATACCGCCCAAGCTATTTTACAAGAGTGTGCCAAAATTGCGGAACAAGAACTTGATCCTATTGCTCGTCAAGGTGATGAAATTGGTGTGAGCTTTAACGATGGCGTAGTGACCACTGCTCCTGGTTATAAAGAAGCCTTTAATACTTATGCAGAAGGCGGATGGACAGCACTTGGTGGTGACGTTAATTATGGCGGCATGGGGATGCCAAAAATGTTAACAGCAATGCATGAAGAAATGTTATGTAGCGCGGATATATCTTTTGCGCTTTATCCTGTACTTACTGCCGGCGCTGCACTATCACTAGCCAAACATGGTAGCGAAGAATTAAAAGAACGTTATTTAACGCGCATGTATGCGGGCGACTGGTCTGCATCTATGTGTTTAACTGAATCACATTCAGGCTCTGATCTTGGCATCATTCGTACCAAAGCTATCCCACAAAATGATGGTAGTTATAACATTACCGGTAATAAAATATTTATCACTGGGGGTGAACATGACCTTACTGAAAATATTGTTCATTTAGTATTAGCTAAATTACCTGAGGCGCCAGCGGGCCCTCGAGGAATTTCTCTATTTTTAGTGCCTAAGTTCAATGTAAATGATGACGAAACATTGGGTGAATTTAACAATGTGAGTTGTGGTTCTATAGAGCATAAAATGGGTATTCATGCCTCGGCGACTTGTGTAATGAATTTTGATGATTCAAAAGGTTTCTTAATTGGAGAACTAAATAAAGGCTTAGCCTGTATGTTCACTATGATGAACTTTGAACGTATTGGTGTTGGTATCCAAGGTTTGAGTGCAGCGGTACGTTCTTATCAAAATGCACTAGAGTACGCGAAAGACAGATTACAAGGTAGAGCACTAGATAGTAAAACGAATGGTGTTAAAAACCCTGATCAAGAAGCTGATTCTATCATGGTTCATGGCGATGTTCGTCGTATGCTTTTGAACATGAAAGCACTGAATGAAGGATCGCGTGCGCTTTCTAGTTATATTTCTATGCAACTTGATTATGCTACTTATGGTGAAGGCGAAGAGCAAACTAAAGGTGAAACGTTAGCAGCACTGATGACGCCTATTGCCAAAGCCTTTTTCACTGACTTAGGCTTTGAAAATACGGTTGCTGGTCAACAAGTTTTTGGTGGACATGGTTACATTCGTGAGTGGGGTCAAGAACAATTAGTACGTGACGCACGAATTACGCAAATATATGAAGGAACCAATGGTATTCAAGCCATGGATTTATTGATGCGAAAAGTGGCTGGTTCAAAAGGTGCTATGTTAAAAGTGTTTACTGATGAAGTTAATACTTTCATTGAAAGTCAGACAAATGATGAGGCTATGAGTGAATTTATTACGCCTCTCACTGCAGCTGTTGCCGATTTAACTGAGTTAACGACTGATTTATTATCTAAGTCGCAAGATGATATAAATGAGCTAGGCGCATCTGCAAATGATTATTTGCATGTCTTTGGTTATACAGCGATGGCATTTGTTTGGGCAAAAATGGCACAAGTCTCTATGTCACAGCAAAAGAACAATGGGGAAAGCGGTGAAGATTTCTATCAAAGTAAAGTGCATACTGCTCGTTACTTCTTTACACGATTATTACCACGTCGACTTTCATTAATTGCCTCAGCAAAATCAGGCAGTGAGTGTTTGTTTGCGATTGATGATGAGTTATTTTAAAGACATAAAATAACCTTTGTTAGGGCGCGTTTTTTCTTTCTGGGAAAAACAAACCCTAACTCACCACCTCCCTTACCCCTGTCGCTAAAAATAGACACCATTTCAGTAAAAAAATTAATTTTTTTTCCTTTTTTGGGATAACTTGCCACAAAAGCCCACAATTTCATCCACTTCCTCACAAGGCCTAATTTTACTGGTGTTATAGCCAGTGTCTGTACCTCCGTTTTTCATTTTCCTGACTTGACAGATCGTTGCTTTTTTCACTAAACTGTAGCAATGTGGAAAAAAGTGGGGAAATGTGGATCTTACATTGTAATTAGATAGCACATTCTTAATCACCTGTTTATTTATTGTTCAAAAAGAGTGAAGTAACAACAGATATGTTTAGAGGCACTAGCGCAATTACGCTTGACAGTAAAAATAGGATCACGATACCGACTAAGTATCGTGAAGAACTATTTGCTGATTGCCAAGGAAAAATGGTCTGTACGGTTGATATTCAACATCCGTGTTTATTACTTTACCCATTACCTGAATGGGAAGAAATTGAGCTAAAACTGTGTAATTTATCAAGCATGAATCCGCAAGAGCGTTTATTACAGCAAGTTATTTTAGGTAATGCTAGCGACTGCGAGATAGATAAAAGCGGTAGATTATTAATAAACGGGCCTTTGAGACAACATGCAAGTTTAGAAAAAAATGTCATGCTTGTGGGTCAATTGAAAAAATTTGAAATTTGGCATGAAACAGCATGGCAAGCGCAAATGCAACAGGGCATTAGCAAAATACAATCGGGTGAAATTGAATTGACTGAACGCTTACTAGACTTATCACTTTAGTTTTACCAAAGTCACTTTTTAAAAATAATGCGTTAACAAGGGTTATAAAAATATAACATGGAATTAGATACCACTCATATCTCAGTGCTACTCAAAGAAGCTGTTGATGGCTTAGCTATAACTGATGACGGTTGCTTTATCGATTGTACTTTCGGTCGAGGCGGTCATTCCACAGTAATCCTCTCTAAATTGTCTGACAATGGACGTTTAATTGCCATCGACCGTGATCCAACAGCCATTATTGCCGCTGAAAAATTCAAAGATGATTCTCGCTTTTTGATTGAGCATCAAGGGTTTGCTGCGTTAGCTGAAATTGCTGAAAAGCATGAGTTAATGGGTAAAGTTGATGGGATTTTACTTGATCTAGGAGTCTCTTCTCCCCAGCTTGATGAAGCTGAGCGTGGTTTTAGCTTTATGAAAGATGGTCCTCTAGATATGCGTATGGATACTAGTAAAGGCCAAACAGCAGCAGAATGGCTAGCCGTTGCCGATGTTGAAGATATCACTTGGGTATTACGTACTTTTGGTGAAGAAAAACACGCATGGCGAATTGCCAATGCCATTGTTGATACTCGTGAAGAAGCGCCCTTAACTAGAACCAGCCAACTAGCAAAACTCATCAAAACAACTGCCCCTCAAAGGGAAATAAAAAAGCATCCAGCAACAAGAAGCTTCCAAGCCATCCGTATGTACATTAACAGTGAGTTGGATCAAATTGAGAAAGCGCTCGCTGCTTCTCTTGATGTACTAGCTGAGGGCGGACGCCTTGTTGTGATTAGCTTTCATTCACTTGAAGATCGTTTAGTTAAACAGTTTATGAAAAAACATTCACAAGGTAAAAAAGTGCCGCGAGGTTTACCTATAAGTGAAGCTGAATTAAATAAGGGTAAAAAGCTTTCTTTAATTGGCCGTAGATTAAAGCCGAGCCAAACGGAAGTCGAAGAAAATGTGCGTTCTCGTAGTTCGGTATTACGTGTTGCAGAGCGTTTAGCAAGAAATACCGATTAGTCATGGCTGCGCGTGCCTTAGTTTTTGATATTTGGCAAGATATTGTCCGTTATAGCGTTACTTATATCTTGTTGCTGTTTGTCGTGTTGTCTGCATTTTCTGTGATTTATTACAGTCATGTTAATCGACAAACAACCAGTGAACTTGAAATATTGTTATCACAAAAAGATGAACTAAATATTGAATGGCGCAACTTATTATTAGAACAAAGTAGTTTGGCTGAACACAGCGCCATTGAGAGTAAAGCAAAAAAGTTATTGGATATGAAACGCCCGAATGGCAATTCAGAAGTGATTGTTACCTTAGAATAAGAAGGTTAGCGATTTTGCTTATTAAAACATAATAAGTTCGTGGTCCAACAAGTATAGAAAACTTACTCAAATCTGAGTCGGGCATAAGCCAGGCAATAGTGAAGCAATAATATAAATGAGAACTGTGTGAATAAAAAAGCAGCCAAATACAATAACCCACTAAATACCGCTCCATGGCGTTATTATTTAGTGCTGGTTGTTGTTGCTCTTATTTATATTAGTTTGATGGCTAGAACCGCCTATATCCAAATTATTGAACCTGAAATGCTCAAGAAACAAGGCGATTTACGCTCTTTGCGCGTTGCTTCTAATACGGTTCAACGTGGTTCAATTGTAGATAGAAACGGTGCAGAGCTTGCCATTAGTGTACCTGTTGAAACGGTCTGGGCTGATCCTAAAATTATTATGGACAATAATGCCATTGCTATGACTAAACATTGGCAAGCACTTGCGGACGTACTTGACCAAGATATTAATAAACTTATCGCACGTGTTGTTAAAAATCCACGTAAACGTTTTATTTATTTAGAGCGTAAAATTTCGCCAGCCATGGCAAGTTACATCAAAGAATTAAAAATTCCCGGAATACACTTACGTAAAGAATCAAAGCGTTTTTATCCGACGGGTGAAATCAGTGCTCACCTGATTGGTTTTACCAATGTCGATGACAAAGGTATTGAAGGCATTGAGCGGATGTATGATGACTTACTTACGGGTACCGGTGGCGCTAAACGTTTTAGAAAAGATGCCAAAGGGCGAAAAATTGAAATTATTTCTGTCGAAGAACCAGAACAAGCGCAAGATATAACATTAAGTATCGACCAACGTATTCAAGCTATTGCTTATAAAGAATTAAAAGGTGCAGTGCAGGCGTTTAAGGCGACTTCTGGCTCGGTTGTGGTAGCAGATATTCATACCGGTGAAATATTGGCAATGACCAACAGCCCATCGTACAATCCGAATAACCGTCGTAATACCGCTATTCATCGTTTTAGAAATCGCGCTATTACTGATATCTATGAGCCTGGTTCTACCATGAAGCCACTTACTGCGTTAACCGCGTTAGAGTTTGGTTCAGCCAAAGCTGATTCTATCATAAATACTAGCCCTGGATGGATGCGCCTAGGTGGACGTCGAGTTAGCGATCCTATTAATCGTGGTAAATTATCGATTGAAGAGATTCTTGTTACATCGTCAAACATGGGGACTACCAAACTAGCACTCTCAGTGCCTAAAGATTATTTGTTAACTAAATTTTTTGATGCAGGGTTTGCCGATGATACTGGTACTAACTTAGTCGGTGAAAGTGCTGGAATGATGCACGATAGAAGTCGCTGGTCTAAGTTTGAATTAGCAACATTATCTTGGGGCGCGGGACTCGCCATTACCCCAGTGCAATTAACACGTTTTTATATGGCTCTTGCCAACGGCGGAATAAAACGTAGATTAACCATAGTTAAAAATACCGATAGAACCGCTGCTCCAGAAGACCAAGAAAGAATCTTTTCTGAGAAAAGTAGTCTTGCTGTAACTCATATGCTCGAAGCTGTAGTCGATGAACATGTTCCTAAAGCGAAAATTGATGGCTATCGTGTTGGTGGAAAAACGGGTACTTCAATAAAAGCTGTTGCTGGTGGTTATGGTAATGATTATGTTGCATTGTTTGCCGGAATAGCTCCTATCTCTAATCCTGAAATAGTTGTTGTGGTGGTTATTAACGAACCAAGTGGTGATCTTTATCACGGTGGCGAAGTTGCTGCCCCAGTCTTTTCACGCGTGATGAAAGGTGCATTACGGGTTCTAAATGTTGCGCCTGACGCACAAAAGTCACGTACAGCTAGTAAGCACATAAAGCTAACTCATCCAGAGCAAAAATTAGCAGTATTAGGAGATCATAATGCCTAAACCTGCCACACAAAATATAATCACTTGTTTAACTCAGTTTTCCATTGATACGCCGGACTCAATTAATTTGATAGGCTTTTATGGGGATCTGCATAACGATAGTCGGGCGATTGTCGAGGGTGATATTTTCTGCGCTATTATTGGTAATGATCAAGACGGTCGCAAATATATTGAACAAGCAATAAAACAGGGTGCTAAGTTAGTGCTTGCTGAGTGTGAGAGTATTACTGAACATGGTGATGTTGTTTTTGCCTCAAGCAACAGCAAGGTAGCGATGGTTAAGTTCTATCAACTTAATCAGCATTTATTTAACTTAACAAAAAATTACTATCAATCGCCGCAAGATAATATGACGGTAGTGGGTATTACAGGTACTAATGGTAAAACGACTACCAGCCAGCTGTTAGCTCAGATGCTTAGTGCCTATGATAAACCTTGTGCTGTTATTGGTACCAATGGCTCTGGCCCTTTAGATAGTTTACAGCCAATAGAAAATACTACCCCTGGTGCTTGTGAGTTACATCAATTATTCAACCATTTTAATGACGAACACTCTGTTCATGGCAAGTTTAGTTATGTCGCTATGGAAGTTTCTTCCCATGCTTTATCACAAAAACGCGTGCAAGCAGACTTATTTGATATAGCCGTCTTTACCAATTTAAGCAGAGATCATCTTGATTACCATGGTTCGATGGCAAGTTATGGTGAGGCAAAAAAACAGATTTTCAGTGCTGACAGTAACCAAGTTGCAGTAGTGAATTTTGATGATGAACAAGCACAAAAATGGTTAGAAATCTGGCCTGAGCAACAAACTCTTTGGTTATATAGCCGTGAAAAAAAAATAACCACTCATAAGCAGTTTGTAATGGCTAAAGCTATCAAACACCATGGTCATGGTGTTTCTTTTACCTTAACAAGCCATTTAGGCAATATCGACATTAATAGTCCATTATTGGGCGACTTTAATATTGATAATTTATTAGCGGCCATCTGTGTACTGCTTATCCAAGGAATACCGTTAAGTGAACTGCCAAATTTAGTTACTCAGGTAAATGCTATCGCTGGGCGAATGGAAGCAACCAGTGCTAAAAATTTAGCAACTGCTGTCGTTGATTATGCTCACACCCCCGATGCGCTGGAAAAAGCGTTGAAAGCCTGTCGTCAGCATTGTTCTGGTGAACTTTATGTCGTTTTTGGCTGTGGCGGTGATAGAGATAAAGGTAAAAGAGCTTTAATGGCACAGGCGGCAGAGCAATATGCAGACTATTTGGTCGTCACCAATGATAACCCACGTAGTGAAGATGCTCAGCTAATAGCAAATGATATTGTCGCCGGTTTTAGCAATCCAGATGCTGAGCAGATAACTATCATTTTAGAAAGAGAACAAGCGGTATTGAAAACACTAAATAAAGCAAAACTTGGCGATATTGTATTGTTGGCAGGTAAAGGCCACGAAGATTACGTTATCGTGGCTAAGTATAATGAACAGGGCGTAGTTATTGGAACACAGAAATTAGCTTACAACGAACGCTTAGTAGTGCAAAATTTTTATCAAAAGTACGCAAACTTAGCCACATTATCAAATGAGGCAACTTTATGATTACTATTTCACTGACTACTTTAGCTAGCGTGACTGATGGTGAACTGGTAGTTCCTGAAAATATAGCTGCGCTAAGTTTCAATGATTTAGCTATCAATGATTTAGTCACGGATAGTCGCGCTATCGATAAAGACTCTGATAAGAAGATTGCTTTTTTAGCGCTTAAAGGTCCTAGCTTTGACGGTCACCGTTTTGCAGAGCAAGTTATTAAGCAGGGTTGTCAATTACTCATCGTAGAACATTACTTGAACGAAGCGAAGGATACCGTGCAGTTAGTTGTTAACGATACGCGTATTGCCCTAGGTAAAATTGCGGCTTTTGTTAAAAAAGAAGTAGCCCCTAAAACGGTAGGTATTACCGGTAGTAGTGGAAAAACCACCGTTAAAGAAATGGTTGCGGCTATTTTGTCTCGTTTAGGTAATGTATTAGCAACAAATGGCAATTTTAATAATGATATTGGTGTGCCATTAACATTACTTCGTTTAGATAACAGCCATGACTTTGCTGTCATTGAAATGGGCGCTAATCACATGGGTGAGATCGCTTATACCACAGCATTAACTCAGCCAGATGTTGCTGTTATTAATAATATTGCTGCGGCACATCTAGAGGGTTTTGGTGATTTATGTGGCGTAGCGCGGGCAAAAGGTGAAATATTTTCTGGTCTTGGCGAAAATGGGATTGCCCTTTATAACCAAGATACTAAGTACACCAGTAAATGGCAATGGCGCTTAAAAGACAAAACGGTTCGTACTTTTTCTTGCTTTAATACGGGTGCTGGTAAAGCCAATAGTTATAGCGACAACGTTAGCTTAGACAAAAATGGCTGCGCAACTTTTACCTTACACACTGAGCAGGGCTGTTGCGATGTCACGTTAACCGTACCAGGCAAACATAATGTATGTAATGCGGTTGCTGCAGCGGCTATTGCGTTAGAGTTTGGCGCTAACCTTGAAGATATCCAATTAGGTTTAGCACAAATGCAACCGGTAAAAGGTCGACTGAATTTACATCAATTTGAAAATAAAAAAACAGGTCGTAACATAAAGCTTATTGATGATAGTTATAACGCTAATCTTGAGTCAGCAAAAGCGGCAGCACAATTATTATCAAATTATCCGGGTAAACAGTTACTCATTCTAGGTGATATGGGCGAGCTCGGCAGTGAAGCACGCAGCTATCATCAAGAGGTTGGCGAATTTGCTAAACGCTTAAAGTTAAATACTCTTTTATCATTAGGTGTATTGAGTCAAGCGGCCAGTGATGCTTTTGCTAAAGAAAACCATAACGATGAGCAAAGTCAGCATTTTAATCAGAGATCTGCATTGATGGCTCATTTATTTAGCCTATTGGACCAGCAATTATCTGTTGGTCAACAAGATATTGCTATTTTAGTTAAAGGCTCTAGAAGTGCACATATGGAGCATGTAGTGACAGAAATAATTGAATGGTTCGCACAAATGAAAGTTCAGCAAGATGTAAATCAAAGTGTTAGCCAAAAAAGCGTTACTAGTAAAAATCAAGCTAGTAAAATTCAATCTAGTGATAATCAAAGTAAAGAAGGTATGGCTTAATGTTATTGTGGTTAGGTGAGTATTTAACTCAATTTTATTCAGCGTTTAATGTTTTCTCTTATTTAACATTTCGCGCCATTATCAGCACGCTAACCGCGCTGTTTATATCATTGTACTTTGGCCCTAAACTCATTCGCTATTTACAAAAAATGCAAATTGGTCAAACGGTAAGAGATGATGGTCCTGAAAGTCATTTATCTAAATCAGGTACACCAACCATGGGTGGCCTGTTAATTCTCGCTTCCATTGTGCTCAGTGTTTTATTATGGGCAGATCTAAGCAATATTTATGTTTGGGTGGTGTTATTCGTCATAGTGAGTTTTGGTATTGTTGGCTTTGTTGATGATTACCGTAAGGTCATACGTAAAGATGCTAATGGTTTAATCGCTCGTTGGAAGTATTTCTGGCAAACCGTCATAGGTTTAAGCACTGCGCTATTTTTATATTTTATTGCACAAACTCCAAATGAAACGGCACTGTTAATACCTTTTGTTAAAGAATTATTGCCGCAATTAGGTATTTTTTATGTAGTAATGAGCTATTTCGTTATTGTCGGTACTTCAAATGCAGTTAACTTAACTGATGGTCTTGATGGTCTAGCTATTGTGCCTACCATTATGGTCGCGGGCGCTTTTGCTCTATTTGCCTACGTTACTGGTAATGTGAACTTTTCTAGCTATTTAAATATTCCACATATCGCTTTAACCAGTGAATTAGTTGTTGTTTGTACCGCCATCGTTGGTGCTGGATTAGGCTTCTTGTGGTTTAACACATATCCAGCACAAGTATTTATGGGTGATGTAGGTTCACTTGCATTAGGCGCAGCACTAGGTGTTATTGCAATACTTGTTCGCCAAGAATTAGTTTTATTCATTATGGGCGGTGTTTTTGTTATGGAAACCGTCTCGGTCATTTTACAGGTTGGGTCATATAAAATGCGTGGTCAACGCATTTTCCGAATGGCGCCAATTCACCATCATTACGAATTAAAAGGCTGGCCAGAGCCGCGAGTTATTGTTCGTTTCTGGATTATTTCATTGATATTAGTGCTGATTGGTTTAGCAACCTTGAAGTTACGCTAAATAAAGAATATTAGAAAAGAACGTTAATTAAAATAAGGTAAATTTACATAAGATATGACTTGGTTAGCAGCGTTTAAAAATAAAAATATTGTCGTGCTAGGAGCAGGAATGACAGGTCTGTCATGCCTACGCTTTTTGCACGCACAAAATTTGACATTTGCTGTTAATGATTCACGACCAATGCCCTTTTCAAGTGTCGATGAACAAGCGCAATACGAAAATGATTATCCAAAAGCTAACTTTGTTTTTGGCCAATGGCAACACAGCCTAATTACTAGTGCGGATGTTATTATTGCCAGTCCGGGTATTGATTTAGTCGCTGAGGGTATAACGACGCTGATTTCAGAAATCTGCCTAGTGATAGGTGATGTAGAATTGTTTTGCCTAGTCAATAATCTGTCTCTTATACACATCTCCGAGCCCACGAGACCGTACTAGATCTCG
>CAJXRC010000163.1 GCA_913058405.1 uncultured Colwellia sp.
TAATTTACCTATAAAAATATTAAAGAATGAGGAAAGAATTATGTCAGAGAAAAAAATTGGTGGTGCAGGTTTACGTGGTCAAAGCGCAGGTGAAACGGCTCTTTGTACTGTTGGTCAATCAGGCAGTGGTTTAACTTATTGTGGTTATGACGTTTCTGATTTAGCTGATAATGCAACCTTTGAAGAAGTGGCTTTTTTATTATTCAACGGTGAATTACCTACAACGGGTCAATTAGCTGAGTACAAAGCTGAATTACTAGCGATGCGTGACATTCCACAAGCATTAAAAGACGTTTTAAAACTAATTCCTAAAGAAACACATCCAATGGATGTTATGCGTACAGGTTGTTCTTTCTTAGGTAATCTTGAACCAGAAGTAGATTTTTCTGAGCAAAATAAAGCAGCTAACCGTTTATTAGCAGCGTTTCCAGCAATCATGTGTTACTGGTATAAATTTTCTCATGACGGTGTTGAAATTGACTGTACAAGTGAAGAAGAGTCACTTGGTGGTCACTTCTTACGTCTGCTTAATGGTGAAAGCCCATCTGCACAGCATGAACGTGTTATGGATGTTTCGTTAATTTTATATGCTGAGCATGAATTTAACGCGTCAACATTTACTGCGCGCGTATGTGCTTCAACTTTATCAGATATGTTCTCTTGTATTACCGGTGCAATTGGTACGTTGCGTGGACCACTTCACGGTGGCGCTAACGAAGCCGCTATGGATATGATCCAAAAATTCACTTCTCCTGCTGATGCTAAAGAGCAAATGGCAGGTATGCTTGAACGTAAAGAAAAAATTATGGGCTTTGGTCATGCAATTTACCGCACGTCAGATCCACGTAATGTCATTATCAAAGCATGGTCTGAAAAACTCGCAGCAGAAAATGGAGATACATCACTTTATGATATCTCAGTTGCTTGTGAAGAGTTTATGTGGGATACGAAAAAATTATTCTGTAACGCTGATTTTTTCCATGCTTCTACTTATAACTATATGGGTATTCCAACTAAGTTGTTTACACCTATCTTCGTTTGTTCACGTTTAACAGGTTGGGCTGCACACGTCATGGAGCAACGCTCTAATAACCGTATTATCCGTCCAAGTGCTGATTATACTGGTGCAGAACCACGTACAGTTAAGCCTATCTCTGAGAGATAGTAACGACTTGTTATTTGCCACAACTTCATCGTTATAAAATAACCGCATATATTTATATGTAATATTTTCTTTCTTGAATGAGTGGCAAATATCATAACCTAGAGCTTTTAAAGGTTTAAGCAATGTATACCCGTTACCATTCAAAGGGCAAGTTAAGGCCCTTGTAGTAAAGCACCTTGATTGGTAACGGGTATATGTTATTTGACAATTCTTTTATTTGATATTTTCCTGGATTAACTTATGAATTACCAATACCGCAAACCGTTGCCTGGCTATAAAGAAAAAGGTACGACTATAGATTTTTTTGATACGCGTGAAGCGGTCGAAGCAATTACGCCTGGTAGCTACGCCAAACTACCTTATACCTCTCGTGTTTTAGCTGAGCAATTAGTCCGTAAATGTGATCCAGCTGCACTTACCGATTCATTAAAACAACTTATTAATGTTAAGCAAGACCTTGATTTTCCATGGTATCCAGCTCGTGTTGTTTGTCATGATATTTTAGGTCAAACAGCCTTAGTTGATCTTGCTGGTCTTCGTGATGCCATTGCTGATCAAGGTGGCGATCCGTCTAAAGTTAACCCTGTTGTGCCAACACAATTAATTGTTGATCACTCTCTTGCAGTGGAAGCGCCGGGTTTTGACTCTGATGCCTTTCAGAAAAACCGTGATATTGAAGATCGTCGTAACAAAGACCGCTTTAAATTTATTGAGTGGAGCAAAACAGCGTTTAAAAATGTTGATGTAATTCCTGCTGGTAACGGCATCATGCATCAAATTAACTTAGAGAAAATGTCTCCCGTTATTCAAGCACGTGACGGTGTTGCTTTCCCTGATACTTGTGTTGGTACTGATTCACATACACCACACGTTGACGCTTTAGGTGTTATCGCGATTGGTGTTGGTGGTTTAGAAGCTGAAACAGTAATGCTAGGTCGCCCATCAATGATGCGCCTACCTGATATTATTGGTGTTAAGTTAACGGGTAAACGTGCACCAGGCATCACAGCAACCGATATGGTGCTCGCGATTACTGAATTTTTACGTAACCAAAAAGTTGTCTCAAGCTACTTAGAATTCTTCGGTGAAGGGACTAAAGATTTAACCATTGGTGACCGTGCAACTATCTCAAATATGACACCAGAATACGGTGCATCTGCAGGTATGTTCTATATCGATCAACAAACCATTGACTACTTGAAGCTTACCGGTCGTGAGCCTGAGCAAGTAGCACTGGTTGAAACATACGCAAAACACACAGGTTTATGGGCTGATGATTTAGTAGAAGCACAATACCCACGTGTTATTGAATTTGATTTATCAACGGTATGTCGTAACTTAGCGGGTCCATCTAACCCGCATCGCCGTTTAGCGACTGCTGATCTTGTATCTAAAGATATTGCTAAAAATCTTGATGCTTGTAAAGCACAAGAAGCTGAAGGATTAATGCCTGACGGTGCAGTAATTATTGCTGCGATTACTTCTTGTACTAATACTTCTAATCCACGTAACGTTGTTGCTGCTGGTTTAGTGGCTAAACGTGCAAACGAATTAGGCCTTGTACGTAAACCTTGGGTTAAATCATCATTCGCGCCGGGTTCAAAAGTTGCAAAACTTTACTTAGAAGAAGCGGGTTTGTTATCTGAAATGGAAAAACTAGGCTTTGGTATTGTTGGCTACGCATGTACTACGTGTAATGGTATGTCAGGTGCATTAGACCCAAAAATCCAACAAGAAATCATTGACCGTGATTTATACTCAACAGCAGTATTATCGGGTAACCGTAACTTTGATGGACGTATTCATCCACACGCTAAACAAGCTTTCTTAGCGTCGCCACCACTGGTTGTTGCTTATGCGCTCGCTGGTACTATGCGTTTTGATATTGAAAAAGATGTACTTGGTCAAGATCAAAATGGTAATGACATTACCTTGAAAGACATCTGGCCGTCAGATGAAGAGATTGATGCAATCGTTGCTTCAGCAGTAAAACCTGAGCAATTCAAAAAAATCTACACACCAATGTTTGATTTAGGTGCATTTGAGCCTGCTGAAAGTCCATTATACGACTGGGATCTTAAGAGTACTTATATCCGTCGTCCTCCTTATTGGGAAGGTGCCTTAGCGGGTGAGCGTACCATGAAAGGTATGCGTCCATTAGCCGTGCTTGGCGACAACATCACAACGGATCATTTATCACCGTCTAACGCTATTCAGTTAAACAGTGCTTCAGGTGCTTACCTTGATAAAATGGGCGTTCCACACGAAGACTTTAACTCATACGCAACGCATCGTGGCGATCATGAAACAACACAACGTGCAACATTCGCTAACCCGAAATTGTTCAATGAAATGTGTCGTGATGACAAAGGCGAAGTTAAGCAAGGTTCACTTGCACGTATTGAGCCTGAAGGTACTGAATCTCGCATGTGGGAAGCGATCGAAACTTACATGGAACGCAAACAGCCATTAATCATCATCGCTGGTGCTGATTACGGTCAAGGTTCATCACGTGACTGGGCAGCAAAAGGTGTTCGTTTAGCGGGTGTTGAAGTTATCGTTTCAGAAGGCTTTGAGCGTATTCATCGTACTAACTTGATTGGTATGGGCGTGTTACCACTCGAATTTACCAAGGGTGAGACACGTAATACTTATAACATTGATGGTACTGAAACTTATGATGTTGAAGGTACTACCGCTCCAGGTGGTGCTATGACTGTGATTATGACGCGTACAAATGGCGAAATAATTAAAATTCCAGTGAAATGTCGTTTAGATACAGCCGAAGAAGTTACCGTGTACAACGGTGGTGGGGTTCTTCAAAAATTCGCAACAGATTTTCTTAAATCTAACGCATAACTAGTTATTTTATAGCTTTGTTGAAGGTGCTCATTGACGTTCGTCAACTCCGCGCCTTCGCCTTGCTCTAAAATAAAATTCCTGTGTTCTAGGTGAATTTATCTGATTTTAAAATGGCGCATTGTTCTTAAAAGGTAATGTGCCATTTTTGTAAGAAAAACATAAAAGGAGAGAGCAAATGGCTTTCGAACCTCAAGTGAAAATTCCTGCTACATACATTCGTGGAGGTACCTCTAAGGGCGTATTTTTTAATTTAACCGATTTGCCAGCAAGCTGTCAGGTTCCAGGTAAACCTCGCGATAACATGTTATTACGCGTTATTGGTAGCCCAGATCCATACGGCAAACAAACCGATGGTATGGGTGGGGCAACCTCTAGTACCAGTAAAACGGTAATATTGGCAAAATCAGAACAAGCTGATCACGATGTTGATTATCTCTTTGGCCAAGTGGCTATTGATAAAGCGTTTGTCGATTGGAGTGGCAATTGCGGTAACCTTACTGCGGCTGTTGGTTCTTTTGCTATTAGTTCAGGCTTAGTCAGTGCCGATAGAGTTCCAACTAATGGTATTTGCGAAGTAAGGATCTGGCAAAAAAATATCAGTAAAACGATTATTGCCCACGTGCCAATCACTAACGGTGAAGTACAAGAAACGGGTGACTTTGAACTCGATGGCGTAACTTTCCCAGCAGCTGAAGTGAAAGTGGACTTTGTCGCACCAGTTGATCCGAGTGAAGCTATGTTCCCGACAGGAAATTTAGTGGATGAACTTGTTGTTCCTGATATTGGCTCATTTAAAGCGAGTATGATTACAGCAGGTATTCCAACCATTTTCTTAAATGCAGATGAAATAGGGTATACAGGTACTGAGCTTCAAGAAGCAATAAATGGTGATGAAAAAGCGTTAACGCGTTTTGAAACTATTCGCGCATATGGCGCAATAAAAATGGGCTTAATCAAAGATATTTCTGAAGCTGCTTTTCGTCAACATACCCCTAAGGTAGCGTTTGTTGCTCCGGCGCAGGCATATACGTCTTCAAGTGGTAAAAATATTGCTGCTAGTGACATTGACTTGCACGTACGTGCACTTTCTATGGGTAAATTACATCATGCTATGATGGGAACAGCTGCTGTTGCCATTGGCACTGCTGCAGCCATCCCAGGCACCTTGGTAAACCTAGCTGCTGGCGGGGGAGAAAGAAACGACGTAACTTTCGGGCATCCATCAGGCACGTTAAAAGTTGGCGCACAAGCTGAGTGTGTTAACGGTAACTGGACGGTGAAAAAAGTAAGTATGAGCCGAAGTGCTCGAGTGTTAATGGAAGGTTGGGTAAGAGTGCCTCCATTGTTTTAATAGAAAACACGATTGTACATCGGCAACTCGCCTTAAAATTAAAAAGCGCAGATTACTCTGCGCTTTTTTTATTTACTCGTTGTTAAAGTTAAATTTAGAACTTAAATTCAGCACCTGCGTAGTAAAATGCGCCATTAAAGCCAAAAGGGGCCGAACGACGTGAATAAGTAAATACGCCAGGGCTACTTACTACTACGTTGCCACTAGCATCCACAATAGTGCCTGAACGTGAGTTACCTATGGTATTTTTGTCAGGATAAACATCAAACAAGTTATTACCCCCAATGTTTAGTGACAAGCTCTCGGTCACTTGATAGTTAACACGTAAGTCAGTTAATACCTCAGCGCCGTAAGTCTGTTCACCACCATCAGTAACTGTGTATTCACCATAACGGTTAAAGGCTAAATTAATACTTACATCACCAATGGTATATAAGCCACTCAAGCTGATACGGTCTTGTGGTTGCCATTCTTCAATAATAGAAATAGCTTGCTCTGAAAAGACATCACTTGGATCAATACTACCCAGCGCACTATCTGGCGGTGTATAGATATTGACTACATCGGTTTCAGTAAAGTTTGCCGCTGCAGTTAAGTTAAAGTCACCACCAAGAAGCTCAGTATTCCATGTAGCAATGATATCGACACCTGTTGTTTCAGTGTCAGCGCCATTGAGGAAAAACTGACCTGCACCCGCACCAGATGCAATAAGAGCTGCATCTAAAGCTGGGGATAAACCTTGTCCTAAAGAGTTACTTAATACAATGCGGTCATCGATATCGATAGAATACCAATCAACTGTTAAGTTAATGTTATCGGTAATATTGATGACAGTTCCTAAGCTAAAGTTAGTCGCTTCTTCTTCTTTTAATTCAGGAATACCGATGGCTTTTGCTAAGTTTGAATCATTACGAAAAGTTCCGACTTGTACCGCAATTTGATCGCCGCCTGGATTTGCAGGGTCTGTCTGGAACTGTGTACTAATGTTGTCGGTATAGAGTTGTTGCATCGACGGTGCTCTAAAGCCTGTACTCATAGCACCACGAATAGCAATAGCCTCTGTTATAGACCAATTAGCCGCTAGTTTGAAATTGGTACTGTCACCAAAACCTTCATAGTCATCATAACGTACGGCACCACTGACGATTAAATCATCAGTGATTTCAGTTTCAGCATCAATATAAAATGAGATAACATCTCGAGTTTCGTCTACGGCTTGCATTGGCGCTGTGCCGCCAAACCCTTGAGTACCGGCAGAGCGGTCATCGGGGTACAAACTATTACCCAATTCATCAGTATCATAGTCTCTATAGGAATATTCATCACCTGCAGTTACTTTGAATTCATCGGTTCTAATTTCTGCGCCCATGGCTAATGAAAAGTATTCATAGTCTTGAGTATAATCGAGGTTTAACGTTTGCAGTGATAACTCTAATCCATAAGCTGATGCTTGACGTGGAATTGATGCTCTAATTTCATCAGCGCTTAACGTTGAGCTGTAGCGTAATGAGTTCGCAAAAGAAGAGTTAATGGTGTCACTGGTGACATAATCGATATTATTCTGACCATAGGTATATGAAAAATCTAAAGACGAACCGTCTGAAAATTCTGTTTGATAGCCAAAGTTATAAGAAACATCTTTTATATCGGTATTAATTTTTGGTAAAAATCCAGCCGGGATCGTTGCGTCACCATCTTGTAGTGGGGCATTACCACCATTATTGTTATTGTGACGGAAAAATGCGGCTGATTCATTATCGCGATTTGAATAAGTAAGGAAACCGTACAATTCACCGTCACCTAATTCATAACCAGCATTGATAGTTAAACCAAACTGACTTGAGTCAGCATCACCAATTCTAAATGTTGATCGGGTTGCTGTTGCTTCTCTAGGGTCGCCTAATAATAAATCGCCATTAGTTTGTTCGACACAACCCGAAAATTGACATGAGCCGTGTAAGCCTGCACGATTAGTAAAACCACGATCTCTAAAGTTAAGCGTGGTATTAAGGTAACCTTCATCTCCTAGGCTAAACCCTTTAGAAATATCGACATTGGTTGTTTCACCATCACCTTCTGAGTATTCACCATAAGAGACAGCAACTTTACCGCCTTCATCTGCATCATTAAGCACAATGTTAATAACACCTGCTATTGCATCAGAGCCGTACTGTGCAGCAGCACCATCACGTAAGACTTCAATACGTTTGATTGATGCTGCAGGAATAGCATTCATATCAGTACCTGCAGTACCTCGACCAACGGATGTGTTGATGTGAATTAAACTGGCTTGATGACGACGACGACCATTTATCAATACAAGGGTCTGATCGGGTCCTAGACCTCGTAAAGTTGCTGGACGTAGGGCATCGGTACCATCACTGATAGATGAGCTAGAGAAGTTAAATGATGGGGCTATGGCTTGTAACATTCGACCAACTTCTGTTTGGCCGGTATTAGCTAATGCTTCTGCAGATAAAATATCAACAGGAACGGGTAAATCTTCGACAGAACGACCAGCGACTCGGCTACCAACTATCGATATTTTTTCTACTTCTTCTTCTTGTATTTGTGCTGGTTCTTGAGCTAATGCGGTTTGACTGGCTGCACCGAGTAAAACAGGTATCAGCATTGCTTGCATGTTTTTATTTCTCATTGTTATATCTCTCTTGTTATGTGAATCAACTTGAATGCTCAGTTGACCAGAGGTATTAACAACAGCGATTAGACCAGAGCCATTTAATAATTTTTTTAGGCCCGAGTTGACAGGGTAAAAACCTTTTAAAGCATTTGCTTGATACTGCTTGGCTAAATCAAAAGAAAAAATAATTGTTTGATTGGCCTTTTGGGCAAATGCAATTAAAGCTTTATCAGCTCGTTGTTTATTAATATCAAAGCGAATCAGTTCCTCAGCATTGGCGCGACTTACCGTTAAGAACATCATCATTAGGGTGATAGTCAATAACAAGGCATGCCTAAACGAGGCTTGATTCAGACGAAATTGCTTTCGCCAACTGTGCAATAGTAATAAACAGCTAAGCAGGGGAAATCCTCTAATTTATTTTTTTGTTTTTTTCATATTGTTCTATGTGCGATGAAATAGCCAGTAAAAAATACCAGCTATTTATCAACTAAATAACAGTGGTTCAAGGAATTGTAGGGGGATTATTCTGCGCTAGTAAGTAAAATAGTACCGCTAGCATTTGTGCGATAAATAATACCAAAATTACTTTGTAATGAGGTTAATAGGCCGTCAATATCTCCCGCCTTGAAGTAACCAGCGACAGTTAACTCTGCTAATTGGCTATCAACAATCTCAAAATTGCTAGAGGTATAACGACTAATCTCGGCTAGTGCTGTTGATAATGGCTCACCTTCAAAAATAAGCATGCCTTGTTGCCAAGCAAGATCACGATTAATTTGATCTAAAGAGACTTTCTCAACGGGTGTCTTAGCAATTGATGCTAAGTTTTCGGCTATTACTGCTTTTTCACCCGATATAACTAAGGTTGCTTCTAATGTGTCTTGTTTTATGGGGGTATTAACAGAGAGTAAAGTGTCCTTAATATCAATGACTGAAGTCAATGCTTTGGTGATTAATACCTTTCCTTCGGTAACAACTAATTCCATTGCTTGGTTGGTATTTCTTTGTACATTAAAAATAGTACCTAATGCCGTGAAAGATTTTTCACCAACGGTGACCGTGAATGGTCGATCTTTATCCTTAGCAACATCAAAACGAGCCTCACCTCTAACTAACGTCAGTTGACGCTGTGTGGGGCTATAATTCACTATGAGAAGACTATTCGTGTTTAATTGTATTTGTGAACCGTCTTGTAAGGTAAAGCTTGTTTGTTCACCCACATGCGTTTCTAAGGTGTCAGTTTGCGTTAATGTTTGTTCATGAAGAGACGGCAAATAAGGCAAAAAGGATTTATTGACTAGGGTATTGATCCCTAGAAGAGAAATAATGGCGACACTCGCTGCTAGACCAATAGCCGCGTACTTATTCCGTTTGTTGTCATCTTTTGGTTGTATTAACGGAAATAAATCACTTAATTCATTTAAAACACTCAAATCATCCCAGTAAGAAGCCATTTCAAGTAGCGCATTATAATGCTGGTTTTTCCGTTTACACCACTCAACAAGTTGTTGCTTTTCTGAAGCGCTTAACCCACGATCCATGCGGCTGATCCAAAGGCAAGCAATGTCTTGGATGCTATCTTCATCGATATTGCTATTATCTTGTTTTTTGTTATCTTTGCCGAAAAGTTGGCTGACATTACCCATTCTTATTACTCTATTTCAAAACTGTTTTTTAACTTGGTCGTTATGTTTATGAATATCTTGTTTTACAGCCTTAACACTATATTCAAGGTTCATTCGTTTGATATATTTTGTACTCTTTAACAGTCCTTGTGCTATATGTTTTTCAACGGTGCTTTCACTTAAATTTAAATAACTAGCAATCTCTTTTTGGCTTAAACCGTAGACTTTCTTTAGAATAAAACATTTACGTACTGAGCCAGATAGTTGGTCGGTTGCACGACAAAAAAATAAGAACTGTTCTTTGCTTTCATAATCGTCTTCTACTTTACCACTAGTTAATTGAACAGGTGGCTGAGTAAAATCCTCTAAAGAATCGTTATATTTATTATCCCAACGAGCTACATGATTCAAAGCAAGGTTCTTAGCTGTTTTTAACATATAACTACGCACATACTTAATTTCTTGTTTTAAGTCAGCCTCATAAGTTTTAATAAAGGTTTCTTGGACTATGTCATCAATATCGTCAGTTTTAACAATATGACTAATCAAGCGCCCAATATTTCTTTTGGTACTTAGAAAAAGCGTTGTTAATGTCGAGTTTCTTGCCATCCATGTTTGCTCAATACTTTTAACTTGCATGGATAATACGCATGAGGTTGAATAAATGTCTAACCTTTATCACATCTTTTTGCTTTTATTTATTCGCTAGGCAGTTTATAAAGAGTAATTACATATCATCGCTATAAAGGATTCAAGCTTGACTACAATGACTACCCCCGCAAAATTTTTAAACAATTCACTACTGAGTTATTTCTGCGCCAGTATTCTTTTATGCAGTTTCGTTGCCGTTAAGGTAAATGCTGCTTCATTAACGGTTACCGATAACTTGGTTTTACGTGATGTTGATGACAAAGCTGTAGAACATGGCTTCTTATCAAAAAAACAAACGATTGATTTAACTCAAGGAGAGCATGCCTTAGTTATCAAGTATAAAGATGTTTTTGAAGACTTAGATATGGGTGAAGATCTGTCTCTTATACACATCTGACGCTGCCGACGAAGAGGATAGTGTAGA
>CAJXRC010000164.1 GCA_913058405.1 uncultured Colwellia sp.
TCTTCGTCGGCAGCGTCAGATGTGTATAAGAGACAGCTATAGCGTGAACTCTTAATTCTTTATTTTGGCTGACAGGTCCGTTAATCGAAAAACTTAACGGTGCGGACGACTTTTCCATGCTTTAATTGTTTGGTAACGCCAAAACGAATGTATGATGAAATAACCTAATATCGAAGAAATAACAGCAAGAACACCACAGCCAACTAAGAAAGCAGGACCTATGGTTGATAGGCTATCGAGTACCCACTGCCAGCTCGCTTGAAAAGCAAACTCTTGCTCATGCACCCCTAATACCCATACACCCACCAAATAACATGCGTAGAAAATAAAAGGCATAGTCAGCGGATTTGTAATCCAAACCAGCGCAATAGAGAGAGGTAGGTTTGCATGTACTATAATGGCAATACCAGCAGACAAAACCATTTGAAATGGCACTGGGATAAAAGCAAAAAATAAACCAACAGCAAAGGCTTTAGCGACAGAGTGACGATTTAAGTGCCAAAGATTAGCGTTATGAAGTAAATCGCCAAAAATTTTCAGATATTTGTTTTCTTTTATCGTTTGATGATCTGGCATCATACGTTTAATAGTTTTTTTGGGCATATACTGCTACAGGTCACTTGGCTAAATAATGGTATGTAAAATAATTTACTTAGCAACATATATATTTACTGAATATATATGTTGCTAAATAAAGCAATCGATAATGTTAGTAAGGCGTTAGCTCGATACGTTAACCACAAAATATAAAAGGATTTATATCACTATGGATTGGTGGTTACTGACATTTTTTCTTGGTGCTATATTGTCCTTGTTTTTGCAAGAAGTGCCAGCGCTTTTTCAGCTATTTTTACTTCTTTTCATTGCTATTGGCTTTTATTCCCATAAAAAACTACGTTATAGCTCCGGATTATGCTTGGGCGCTTTATGGATCTTAGCTCAAGCTTACTTCTATCATAACCTATTACCAACCCCTCTTATTAAGTTAATGGAAAGCAAGCAAGCCTTTATGATTGAAGGAGAGGTCTTAAGTATTCAAGTTAAACCACTTGATAAGTCTAATATCAAGTGGAAGGAAAGCTCAGCCCAAGATAAAGTAAATGTCACTTCACGATTTAATTTTCTTGTTCATAAGCTAAATCAGCAACAGTTTGAAACACCATTGACCATTCGATTAAGTTGGAAAAAACCGGCTATTGATCTTGCTCAAGGGCAAACACTTTCCCTTAACGTTAAACTAAAGCCAGCCCATGGTTTGGCCAATATAGGAACCTTCAACTATTTAAGTTGGCTAAAAGCAAATCACATAGCAGCTACTGGATATGTGGTTAATCCAAGAAAGAAGAAAAAGCAACGAAACAATTCTCAAAAAGTTAAAGATAATAGTAACTTAAAAGAAAACACATTACTTAGCGAAGATATCACCATGAGGCAAAGGTTATTTAATCATTATCAAAGACTCGTTCCTACGCATAAGCTTACGCCCATTTTATTAGCATTAGCATTTGGTGAACGTAGTTCACTTAGCCCTGAGTTGTGGCAAGTACTACAAGCGACGGGAACTAGTCACCTTATTGCCATTTCGGGTTTACATGTGGGGTTACTTGCCGGTAGTGCATTTTTCATTGTGATGGCATTTTTTCATTATACCCCGTTGAAAGCATCGAATTGGCAGCGGATTAATATTCGTTATGTTGCCATCGCCGTGAGTTTGTTACTGGCAACGTTATATGCATATTTAGCAGGTTTCTCTCTGCCCACTCAGCGAGCTTTAGTTATGTTAAACCTGTATTGGTTTAGTCGCTTGGTGGCTATAAAATTTTCAGCTAAACGTTTAATGTTATTGACGATTTTTATTTTATTGATTATCAGTCCTTTTAGCTTATTAACCGCTAGTTTTTGGCTATCTTTCTATGCTGTGGCAATTATCTTCTTATCACTGTGGCGATTTAAATATTGGTTGAGTCAAGGCAGTGTACTTTGGCGCTTCATCAAAGGTTTACTGCTTATTCAAGTGGCGTTAACTTTGATGTTACTGCCGATAACGGCTTTGTTTTTTCAACAAATATCGTTAGTTAGTTTATTCGCAAATATTATTGCTGTACCTTGGATGAGCATTATTAGCATACCTGCAGCGCTTATATCTGTGCTATTGATACCGTTTAGTGAACCATTAGCGCAATGGTTTATGATGTTATCACTGCAATCATTAACTGTGTTGTGGTATTACCTTGAATTACTCAGACAGCTGCCTTATGCAATTATTTCACTATCATTCATTCAAGAATTACTTGTGCTGGTTATGGGTCTTGTTACTTTTGTTATATGCTATTTTTCACCGTTTTTATGGGATAAATTGGGAAAAAGGTGTGGTTATACTTCGTTAGGTTTAGTGATAAGCGTGAGTTTATTAAGCATTATTTTTTTACATGGTGAAGTTAGAGATAGTCATTTATGGTCAAAAAAAGACAAATATCCGAATCATGATATTGAACAACAGGCCAAGTATGGTTTTACTTCATGGAGTATTATCTTTTTTGATGTTGGTCAGGGGACGTCAGTGTTAGTGAAACGAGATAATCATGCCATTTTATATGACACAGGTGCAGCTTATCCCAGTGGTTTCAACATGAGTGATGCAGTGATACTGCCATTTCTGCAATATTCAGCGATTGAACATCTCGATAAGGTTATCGTAAGTCACAGTGATAATGACCATGCTGGTGGGATTAAACAGCTAAGTGACAATATAGCGATTGGTGACGTTATGAGTAATGATAAAACACTCGTTATTTCAACTAAGTTTTTGTCACTTGATAGCTTATCAGATGTTAGCAATTCATATCAAAATCATG
Organism: uncultured Colwellia sp.; assembly: GCA_913058405.1. Classification (GTDB taxonomy): domain Bacteria; phylum Pseudomonadota; class Gammaproteobacteria; order Enterobacterales; family Alteromonadaceae; genus Colwellia. Next base: position 2,856 of record CAJXRC010000164.1, read on the forward strand.
CGACACCAACAGGTTGTCAGCCTAGCAATAGTTTTTCCTGGCAAGGGTTAACCTTCGATATATTATGGCCACTAGCAGGACAGTTCTCTGGTAACGGCGTGAACAGTGATAGGCAAAAAAATGACGATTCTTGTGTGATCTTAATTAGTGATCAACAAGGAACGTCATTGCTCTTAACCGGTGACATTCCTTCGAAGGTAGAGCAGAAGCTAATAAACATCTATCCTCAACTCAGGGCTGATATTTTACAAGTACCTCACCATGGCTCTAAAACATCATCAAGTCAGGCATTTATTAACCAATTATCCCCTGACATTGCTTTAGTTAGTGCTGGTTACTTAAACCGTTGGAATATGCCAGTACCGCTTGTTAGCCAGCGTTACCATGATAGTCATATACCCTTATTAAATAGTGCTGAACTGGGGCAGATCATTATAACGGTTGATGAAAAGGGAATTAACACTCAAAGTTATGTCAACGATTTAAGACCATTCTGGTTTAGCCATTAATCGTTTAAGGTTATTTTTTGGGAGAAACTTGTTGTTGAACTTATTCTGGTTATAGTTTTTGTTGGTTGTATCGCTAATTCACGGTAAAATGCAATTTCGATAATGTAAGCATGATAAAAGTAACTATGGTTCACACAACTTTGATTAACATAAGTATTGTTAATGTTTATCAACGCTTCCTTTAGGCAATTAAAATACTTGAGTAATCTTAACTAATGGCATCATCTCCAAAAACGAACGCCTTATCTTCTTCTGATCCAGCTAATGCAACTACGTGGCAAAACTTTAAGCGACTGGTTAGTTACGCTAAACCTTATAAGCTAGGTTTTGTCGCGGCAATAATTGGTATGCTTGGTTACGCAGTCATCGATGTATACTTTCTCTCACAGTTAAAACCGCTTGTTGATGAGGGGCTTTCTGGAGAGAATGCTAACTTTATGAAATGGGCGCCACTGTTTATTATTGTGGCCTTTACTGTTCGCGGTATCGCTCACTTTATTGCTAATTACTGTCTGGCTTGGGTTGGCAATAATGTCGTCGCTGATTTAAGACAAAAGCTTTTTGAACATATTATGTCAATGCCCGTAGCTTTTCATGATCAAACATCTACTGGCTCACTGATTTCAAAAATAACCTTTGATACCGAACAAGTTTTAAATTCGGTGAGTAAATCAATTTTAGTCATAGTGCAACAAAGCGCCTTTATTATAGGCTTACTTGGCTTAATGTTTTATTACAGCTGGCAGTTATCATTAATCTTTCTATTGATAACCCCTGTTATTGCAGTGATTGTTAGTGTGGTATCAAAGCGCTTTAGAAAAGTGAGTAAAAATATTCAAGGGGCAATGGGTGAGGTTACCACTGCGGCGGAACAAACCTTTAATGGCCACAAAGTGGTATTAACATTTGGTGGTCAACAACGAGAATTTTCACGCTTTGCCAAAATAAATAAACATAACCGTCAACAGCGCATGAAAATGCGGGCAACAAAAGCGGCAAGCGTACCCATTATTCAAGTAATAGCTTCGTTTGCATTAGCCTTTGTTTTTTATGCTATCACTTCAGATACTTTACGCGATAGCATTTCCCAAGGTACTTTTGTCAGCATTATTACCTATATGATTATGTTATTAAGACCACTGAAAATGCTAACGAATGTCAACAGTGAGTTTCAACAAGGTATGGCGGCTTGTATCAGTATATTTTCGATACTCGATCATGAAAAAGAACAAGACACTGGTGACAAGAAACTGGAGAGAGCCTCAGGTAATTTATCCTTCAAACATGTTGATTTTTCCTATGAAAATAATGACTCGGTAACTTCAAGTGATAATGAACAAGACACTAAACTTGCGTTAAGCGATCTTACTTTTGACTTAGCTCCAGGGGAAACCTTAGCGTTAGTTGGACGTTCAGGAAGCGGTAAATCAACGGCCAGTTCGTTATTATTACGTTTCTATGATGCAACACGTGGCGAGATATTAATTGATGATACTAATATTGAACAATTTCAGTTAAAAGATTTACGTAAGCAGTTTTCTTATGTATCTCAACAAGTTGTGTTATTTAATGATACCTTAGCTAACAATATTGCTTACGGTAAACCTGAAGCAACGGAGGCTGAAATTATCGCAGCAGCAAGAAGTGCTCATGTGATGGAATTTGCAGAACACATGGATCAAGGGCTTGAAACAAATATTGGTGAAAACGGTGCTTTATTGTCAGGCGGACAACGTCAGCGTGTTGCTATTGCGCGAGCTTTATTATGTGATACACCATTCTTAATTTTAGATGAAGCAACGAGTGCACTTGATACTGAGTCTGAGCGTCATATTCAGGACGCATTACAAACATTGCAACAAAATCGCACTTCAATTGTTATTGCGCATCGATTATCAACTATTGAGAGTGCAGATAAAATAATAGTGATGGATCAGGGGAAAATTGTTGAACAAGGTAATCACCAAAGTTTACTTGCCAAGCAAGGTGCATATGCCCAGTTACATAGCTTCCAGTTTGAATAGGGGCGCTGTAGCATGCGCTTAATTGAGAAGGTTTGGTTTAATAATCATCCAGCTAAATGGCTGTTGGTGCCCATATTGCTGCCTTTATCAGCTTTATTTTGGCTAGTTAGCACATTGCGGCGTATCAGTTTTAACATTGGTTTATCAAAGTCATGTCACTTGAGTAAGCCTGTTATTGTTGTAGGTAATATTGGTGTCGGCGGCAATGGTAAAACACCGATTGTTTTATATTTGGTTGAACTGACTCGTCTATTAGGTTTAACACCCGGTGTTATCTCTCGAGGTTATGGCGGTAAAGCGCCTCACTATCCCTATTTGCTTGATGAAAACTCTACTTCAGTAGAGGCCGGTGATGAGCCTATCCTTATTCAGCAACGTTGTCAGGTTCCTATTGCAGTTGGCAGTGATCGTATAGCTAGCGCGGAGTTACTTATTGCTCAGGGCTGCGATATTATTATAAGTGATGATGGTTTACAGCATTATCGTTTAGCCCGTGATTTAGAATTAGTCGTTGTCGATGGCAAACGTTTATTTGGTAATGGTTTATTATTACCTGCGGGCCCATTGCGAGAAGGGCAGTGGCGTTTACCTAAAAGTGACTTAGTTATTTATAATGGTAAAGGTGCGCAGGACTATCAGGAAAAATATTACCCGTGTATTCAGATGACATTAGTGGCGACAGAATTGTGTAACTTACTTACCGGTGAGCGTATCAATTTAATAGATTTTGTTAAGCTAAATGGCGCAGTCAATGCAATTGCAGGTATTGGTGCGCCACAGCGATTTTTTGATACCCTAAAAGAACATCAACTTAAGGTCATTAATCAACAAAGCTTTGTTGATCATCATGCTTTTTCCCTTGCTGATTTTAATGAATTTGATGATAATATACCGTTATTAATGACTGAAAAAGATGCCGTTAAATGCCATAGATTTTGCAAAAAAAACTGGTGGTATTTACCTGTTGATGCTGCCTTTAGTGACAAAGATAGGCAGTTAATAATCGATAAAACTCAGATAGCGATACAATCAGCTATACAGTAAGCAATATAAGCAGCAATATATTCACCAATACATTCAGTAAATGAAAATATTGCTCATCAATTAAATATTAACCAGAGAGAAGTTAACATGGCTTTTGATACAAAATTAATGGAAATCCTTGCCTGTCCAGTATGTAAAGGTAAATTAGATTATGATAAAGCAGCGCAGGAGCTTATTTGCCATTTTGATCGTTTAGCTTATAGCATAGAAAAAGATATTCCCGTATTACTAGAAAATGAAGCGCGTGAAATTAGCGCTAACCAGTCTACTGAGCAGGATGGTTAATCATGGCTGTTAGTACCCCCTCAGTATTGAGTAAACCGGCTACTGGCGATACTAGCTTTGTTGTTGTGATACCCGCTAGATACCAATCATCACGTTTACCCGGAAAGGTATTAGCCGATATTAATGGCAAACCTATGATCCAATGGGTCGTTGAAAAAGCGCAATTAAGTGGTGCTCGCCAAGTGATTGTCGCTACAGACAATGATGAAGTGGCTGCAGTAGTAAACAGTTTCGGCGCTGAGGTATGTAAAACACGCTCGGATCATCAATCAGGCACTGAACGTCTTGCAGAGGTTATGGAGCAATACCAATTTAGTGATGATGAAATTATTGTGAATGTGCAAGGTGATGAACCTTTTATTCCACCAGAGAATATTGCACAAGTAGCGAATAACCTAGCTAATCAGCAACAAAATAGTCGTGTAGCACGTATGTCAACCTTGGCTATTAATATTGACTCCGTAGAAGAAGCGTTTAATCCCAATGCTGTTAAAGTGATACTTGATAAAGATGGTTATGCTTTATATTTCTCTAGAGCAACTATTCCTTACGACAGAGAGCGTTTTTTAACTTCCGATGCCAATACTGAAGAAAACATTCGTGCAATAGGTGATTTTTACTTAAGACATGTCGGCATTTATGCTTACCGTGCTGGTTTTATTAAAGATTATGTCAATTGGCCAACGAGTGAGTTAGAACAAGTTGAAGCGCTAGAGCAGCTGAGAGTTTTATACCAAGGTGAGAGAATTCACGTTGCGGTAGCAAATAGCCATGTACCTGTTGAAGGTGTTGATACTCCTGAAGACTTAGCCAAAGCAAGAGCGTATGCAGCTAGTTTAGTTTAACCTGTCTTGTCTTTTGATAAATATGCCATATCAATATCTATGTTAGGCCATTAATTGGCTCCAACCTGTATGCTTTTTATCATAAAAATCATATAGGTTGCATCCTAGAGTAATAGCAACTATATAATCACAGCAACCCACTATTCAATTGACATCGTGAGTATATTACTCTATCTAGCAAGTCAAACGAGCGTTGATAGCTTGGAAGAAAAGGTATATCGATCACGACCCTTTTCTTTTGATTGATACAAAGCTGAATCTGCTTGTTTTATTAATGTAGCAGGATGAGCTTTAGGTAATACATTTACCGTCGCAATACCTATGCTAATGGTGACATGTTCAGCAGTGGCCGAAAATTGATGTGGGATAGCTAAATCCCTAATCCTGTTCAAACAATGTTGAGCAAGAAGTTCAATCGAACTTTGTTCTGACGTTGTCATTAAAATGGCAAACTCTTCACCGCCATAACGAGCGACAAAGTCATTTTTACGTGCGACTACGGAACTCAACGCTTGAGCAATTAACTTTATACATGAATCGCCTTCAGGGTGTCCGTAATTATCGTTATAGTCTTTAAAGTGATCTATATCTATCATCATTAAGGTTAATGAGCCAAACTCTCTAGAAGCACGACTCCATTCTTTGTCTAAGGTGGTATCAAACTCACGGCGATTAAAAATACCGGTAAGACCGTCTTTAATCGCTAATAAATGTAATTCTTCTGTACGCTGAGCGACTTTCTTTTCTAGTGTTTCATAATGTCGTGCATTAATTAAAGAAACAGCCGCTTGTGCTGAAATAAGTTCAACCGTATCTTTATGCTTTTTAGTAAAGGCGTGTTCTGTGAGATTGTTTTCCAAATAGACGATAGCGATTAATCGACCTTGGGTTGTAATAGGTAGACATAAGACCGATTTAGGATTATTTATCCGTAAGTAACTGTTATTAATAAATCGAGGATCTTCACTAGGGTTATCTATGAGCAACGTTTTCATAGTTTGTTGCGTATAACGAATTAAGGTATCAGGTAATAAAGGTTGTTCTGCTGCATCAACATAGTCAAGGTTGATGTTATGTAATTGACTGTCAATACAGGCAGAAAAATCATTGATAGAACCGACTATTTCTACTATCAATTGTTCTTCTTCATTAATTATAATTGCGCCATGTTGAGCACCTGCATTTTCCATCAGTACTATCATCATCTTTTCTAATAATGAATTAACATAAATCTCTTCAGATAAAAGCTGATTGGCTTTTAGCAGTGAATGCAAATCAATAGATTGAGTTTGATCAGTGACTATGCTTTGTATTGAACTTTGTAAACTACCGCTAAATGGAACAGTACCACTGATTAAATTGAATCGTTGTTGTGGCCACTGCTCTTCTAACTGAGTACATTTTGCTGAAGCCCCCCAGTTAGCATAAAGATAATGAGCATCTTTAATAAAATTTTCGGCGATACGTTTTTGTCCTACATCAGCCCAATATTTTGCGTAACGTTCATTAATCAGTGCTTCACAATGAATGAAATCGGCCATTTCAACTGCATCAAGTGCTTCAGCGTATAATTGTGTCGCTAAAGTATCTTGTTTTTTTACTCGAGCTATCTCTGCGGCGATTAAAAAATATTTATGTGAATAGTTTTCAGAACTATGGACCGACCATGTTTGAAACTGGTCACATATTTCTTGTGCTTTAGTCAGGTTTTTATTGCTTAGGCTATCTTTGGAGTTCTTATCAGTAATATTGTCATCCAGTAAAATTAATGCCAAATAAAACAAGCTCTCTGTCATTTCAGGAGTGTCAGGTAAAAACATGCAGACAATATCAATATTTTGAATACATTGTGCTTGTAAGGCTTTGTTATTCATAAGGTAAGAATATCGAAGAGTTGCAAAAGTATAAAAAGCCATATCCATAGATGGAGTTTGGAAATCACCATTAAAATACTGTTCTACATTAAACCTTTCTGTGTTCAATGCTTCTGTGTTTAATGATTGTGGGGTAAGTGTTTTACCTTGCAAGGCTAATAATGATTGATAAGCACCTAATAAGACAAAATTTACGGTAGCTGGTTGTTGTTTTTTATTTAAAAAAGCTAAGCCATGTTCAATGTCTTGTTGTAACTCTTCTAACTTTACTCCTTTGATGAATTTGTTACAGGCTTTAAATAAAACACCATAACCAGCGAAAATAAGGTTAGTACCTTCTTCTCCCCAAGTTATAATCTGTTCTTGAAAAACATAACTGTTTTCAATAGGTTCACACCAATGCTGGTAGCTTGAAGCGAAATATTGATAAATAGTTGAGCGGTGATATTTACTTTCCCATAAATCTGAAACACTTTTTGCCAGTTTACTCATTTGGTAACAAGCAGGGTATTTTTCACCCATCATAGACATTGCTGTGGCATAAGCAGCATAACCAATAGAGCTAAGTTCACATTGGCCATATACTAAGGTTAAATGCACCATGTTACAGGCGTTTGTAGCGTATAAATGAGCACAACCAGATAAGTAAAAAGCGGAAGCTAAAGCATTATGAATTTCCATACGAAGTAAACAACGCTCATCAGTCATCTTTTCTGCGGCTAATAATTGCTCGTCAGTGTATTGATTACGTAAGTCTTGCGTTGTGGTAAAAGTTGCAACTACCTTTTGCTCTGCTATATTTTCGTTTTCTGGGAACTCAACATTCAAAAGAGCTAGACCACCCATTAATACTTCAATGGCATCAGGAAAACTACCTCGTGATTGAAATTGCTCTGCCTGAACTAAAATTAAGGCTACTTTTTCTTTATTTGCAGGAGCCTTATCAACACTCTTAAGATATAAAACTCTTGCAGTATCAATGTTTCCGGCTAAAAACTCTGTTTCAATTAATCCTTTATATATGGCCAAGGTCTGCTGTGGATCGACCTTCCATGCATCAACCGCTAAATGTTCTTTAGCGATTCGTAGGTAACTGGCCGCTGCATTATCTGTCTCTTATACACATCTCCGAGCCCACGAGACCGTACTAGATCT
>CAJXRC010000165.1 GCA_913058405.1 uncultured Colwellia sp.
ATCCTCTTCGTCGGCAGCGTCAGATGTGTATAAGAGACAGCTATGAAAGTAATGGCTTCGAAGTTCGTATTGCCGGTACAAAACGTGATGAGTTCTTAACTGAGACACGCGGAGGTAGCCTTGCTTTGGAAGCAACTGATGATTTAGGTGCCGAAATTTGGGATGCACAAATCAGTTATGACTTCGATGAATCTGGCATTGAATCACTACAAGGGTTACGTGTTTCATTCCAAGCTCAGAACATTACCGACGAAAAGACTATTCAAGCTGAAGCAAATGATGGAAGACAAATTACCTCTTATCAATCATTTGGTGCTAACTACTCGTTAGGTCTTAACTACTCGTTCTAGTAAGGTTTTAGTTAACATAAAACCTGTCAGTGTACTGACAGGTTTTTTTTTAAGTGACTTTTGCACTATAAAGCGGTTAGGGTTTGTAGGTCTTACATTTTACCCTCCACTCTTGATTACTTTTAAGAGTCCAAGACGAAAGAGTGTAGTGCAAAATTCATTTGATTTAATCACACGTTATTTATAAGAGAGACTCAAACATGAATAGTCCAATTAAAAAAGTAGTGGTATTAGGCGGCGGCACTTCTGGCTGGATTTCTGCAGCTTTATTGAAAAAAATACTCGGCTCAGCTATTCAGCTTGAATTGGTTGAGTCTGATGCTATTGGCACTATTGGTGTTGGCGAAGCCACCATTCCACCTATCAAACACTTAAACAATGTTTTAGGCATAAACGAAGCAGAATTTTTGCGTGAAACCAAAGCGACCATCAAGCTTGGTATTAATTTTGAAAACTGGAAAAGCCAGGGACACAGCTACTTACATAGTTTTGGTGCGGCAGGAAAAAGCTTAGCCTTTTGTCATTTTCATCACCTATTAAAGCGCGCTAATCAATTAGAAAATGATAGTAATTTATGGCAATACGATTTGAATTATTTGGCTGCTAAAGCCGGTAAGTTTGCCCAGATAAAAAGTAAAGACCCCATTATTGAATTACCCTATGCTTATCATTTTGACGCTGGATTGTATGCAAAGTTTTTACGCAAATTTAGTGAGAAAATAGGCGTTATCAGAACAGAAGGTTTAGTCGAGCACGTTGAACAGTGCCCTAACTCTGGGCATATAACGTCTCTTAAGTTGAAAAATGGACAAACCGTTACCGGTGATCTATTTATCGACTGTTCGGGTTTTAAAGGATTACTTATTCAAGAGAAACTTCGCACTGGTTATGAAGATTGGAGTCACTTACTACAATGTGACCGTGCGATTGCAGTACCTTCAGAGCGATTAGAAAAAACCTTACCTTATACACGTTCTATAGCTCATGCCGCTGGCTGGCAGTGGCGTATTCCATTGCAGCATCGCAATGGTAATGGCTTAGTTTACAGCAGTAGCCATTGTAGTGAACAACAAGCTATGGATACCATAATGGGAAACTTAGACAGTAAAGCGATTGCTGATCCTAAAGTTATTAAGTTTCAAACGGGACGACGTTACCAACAATGGAACAAAAATGTTATCGCTATTGGTCTATCAAGCGGCTTTTTAGAGCCCCTTGAATCTACCAGTATTCATCTTGTGCAATCTGCTGTTGTCCGCTTAGCACACCTTTTTCCTCATCAGGGTATTAATAGCAGCCTAGTTGATGAGTTTAATAAGCAGTCTGCTACTGAATTTGAACAAATCAGAGACTTTTTAGTACTGCATTATCATGTCACAGAGCGTACAGACAGTGATTTTTGGCAAGATATGCGTCAGATGAAAATTCCGGACAGTCTCGCCCATAAAATTGAAATATTTAAGCAAAGCGGTCGATTATTTAGAGAGCAAAATGATTTGTTCACCGATAGTTCATGGCTGCAAGTCATGTTAGGACAAGGTATCGTACCGCAAGATTATCATCCAATTGCCAATATGATGTCTGATGAAAAGCTCACTGAGATGTTGAGAAAAGTAAAAGAAATAAAGCAAGCTCCTATTGATAAACTGCCCAGTCATGATGAGTTTTTAAGATTATTTTGTCGTCAATAAATATAAATGAAAGTAATATAGCAAGCAGGAACAATGACCAATTTGATATCAGCTAAACACGAAGTCAATTATTAATGTAATAAAATTAATATTCATAATGTTAATAGCTTAACCGATGACAGTTTAGATCAGGATCAGCAACATGGCATAACACCAATCGCTTGGTGTCCATTAGGCGGACTCGCCTACCCTGCTTGGGGAAATTCTTTTTACGGTTGATGAGCAACGTATTGAAATTGAATTAGCACACCAAGCTGAGCAATATATCTGCTCACCTTTCCAGCTTATATTAGCTTGGTTGTTAAAACATCCGGCCAACATAAGTCCTATCATTGCTTCAACTATGGCAGTTCGAATTGTTGCTGCGAAACAAGCCTTAGCGATTGATTATGATCATGCTAATTGGTATCGCTTACTTGAAGCTGAAAATTGTTTCCAACAGCTTTAAACGAGAGTAGCTTATAGGTAACTCACCAGATACTTATTGTTATGAGCGTAACTTATTTTACGCTCTTATCCCATTAACATAGATGCATTTAGGCAAGCTATACTGATCATCTACTGGCTTTAATTCAATAAGTTCTATCTTACCAACAACATCTGATTCTATATTTTTGTGTATTTCATAATAGAAACGCCATGCTTTATTTAGCGAGATCAATTCAATATATGGGTAACTTGTAATCTGCCAATTACCTATTAGTTGATCATTTTCATTATAAGCATTATTTGCATATAAGAATTGGTAAGTTGCATCACTATTTAACCTAAGTTTTATCGTATTTTTACATTTTTTACTTTCATATTCGTTGGCAAGGTCTTGCACCGTGACTTGATCATTTTTCACCAACCCATCAGGTAGTAAAAGCAAACCAACGCTATTTTTTGTGTAATAGTGATTACCAGAAAAAATAGGCTTTACACTAGAAATGCCCCACCCCGATTGTTCAAGTGAATCGATCAAAACATTTATACTGTTCTCTCCTTCTACAAAGGGTGAATAGAGTAATGTCGACTGTTCAATATCGTCAGGAAAAACAAGCGTGTTAGCGACTACATCAAATCCCAACGCCTCTAAGTTTTTAGTAACCCCTTGAGTTTCTTCTGCTGATAAATAACGCGTATATAGATGAACTTTTGTTGAGGAACATGCCGCAGTAAAAAAGCATATTAGTACAACATATATAATCTTCATTCTTTACAATCCTTGATGTCTAAAGAGTAACAGCAGATAAAATAACAATTGACACCAGTGATTACAAGTGTAATCTATAGCTATTGATTACATTTGTAATAGTTAATTATTCTGGAAGTAAGATGACTGAAATAAGTAATGCTGAATTTGAGGTATTAGAAGCCCTCTGGCAAAACTATCCTGCTAGTGCAAACGAGATAATTGCCAAACTGAACGAAAACGGCGATACCAATACTTATGGTACTGATGAGGTAAACCAAGGAAAGCAGTGGCACGATAAAACAGTAAAAACATTGCTCAATCGCCTCGTGAAAAAAAAAGCGGTAGGTTTTGAAAAACAGCAACGTCATTATTTATATTCACCTTTATTAGAGCGTGAAGCCTACACATTAAAAGAAAGTAAAAGTTTAATCGAACGTATGTTTAGTGGAAAAATAGCGCCCTTAGTCGCAGGGTTTGCTAAACAAAATGATTTAAATAAAGATGACATCAGCGCGCTAAAATCATTGATTTCTGACTGGGAGAAAAATAATGATTAGCGCTTTAGCGAATTCATTACTACCGCTAACCATTTTATTATCACTGATGTTACTTATCCGTCAACCGTTAAGAAAGAGCATGGATGCCAATACTGTTTATAACTTGTGGCTGATTATTCCGTTAAGTTTAGTGCTTTATTTCTTCCCTTTACCTTGGCAGAATTTAAGCTGGCTAAGCATCAATGAGCTCGGTAGTATTGAATCACAAAATGGTTTGATACAGCGTTACCTAGTTTCGCCAAGCCAGAGTATTACCCATCAATTATCAACGGATAACCTACTTGGCTTATGGCTTAGTAGTACTTGGGTTTTAGGTTTTACTCTGCTTGTTAGTTACTGGGGTTTAACACAACATAACTATCGCAAGGCGTTAAAACTCGAATTATTGCCTGCTAGCAAACATCAACAACAAATCTTTGACAGTAATGCAAAGGCATTAATGCTTGCACAAAGTAGTCATATTCATAGCCCAATACTTATCGGGTTATTCAATCAAATTTTAGTTATTCCTGAGGATTTTGAGATACTTTACACGCCTGAGCAGCAACAGCTGATCATCAGTCATGAAGTATGTCATTTTTCTCAGCACCATATGTGGGCGAACCAACTAGCGCTTTTGCTCTTAGCACTATTTTGGTTCAATCCGCTAGCTTGGCGTGCTTATGCAGCATTTCGTCAAGATCAAGAGCATTCCTGTGACCAAGTTGTTTTGGCGCAAAAGCATACTCAGTCCAGGATCCAATACTGTAAAGCACTGGTATTAGCTGCGGAAACATCACCACCCAATGCTTTTACTTTACTTAGTTTCAAGCAAAACGGAGAACAACATTTTATGTTTACGCGAATTGAACAAATAAAGCAGATGTCAAAAGCCTTCTCAGCAAAGAGCACCATATCTAAAGTGGCAAAATTAAGCTTGGTTACCCTAGTATCAAGTTCATTACTGGCTGGCGTTAGTTATGCAGGTCATCAGTTACATCAAGATGAAAGCAGTAAGGCTGGCCTTAAAAAAATTGTCAACAGTGTATCTCCTACCATGAGAATAGAGCCGAAATACCCTATTGAAGCAGCAAAAGCAGGAACAGAAGGCTCAGTAGTCTTAAAGTTTGATGTAGAAGCCGATGGCTCAGTAAGTCATGTAGAAGTGATTAATGGCAAGCCCACTTACGTCTTTGATAAATCAGCTGTTACCGCTTTAAAACAATGGCGATATAATGCTACAGACACTGGTCGTACAAATTTATTAGTGCAACTGGACTTTGTAATGAGTGAGTCATCTGCCAAGCCAGAATCACTGATTGAACGTATTAAAGTGAGTAATTAGCTCACTGGACATAAATAAAACGGGTGTTAATGAATAATCAACACCCGTTCGTTAAATTAACTCTAGTTTGGTTTACTCAAATTTATGCTGTAAGTACTATTTTTCCTAACGCTTTGCCAGAAGCGAGATGATCGTGTGCTTTTGCTACCTCCCAAATTGAGAAATCGCTTTCATCAATAATCGGTGTGATTTTTCCTGCATCGACCAAGCTAGCAATTTCAGTAAGAATACGACCATGCGATGCACGATTAATACCGTGGCATAATGGAATTAGCATCAAAACACTGTGGAATGATAAGCTTTTAAGGGCTATTTGTAGTGGGTCTGCAATGGGTAAAATAGTTGCTACATGGCCATTGAACTTAGCTGCTTCAAATGATTTCTCAATGTTATCACCTGCAACGGTATCAAATACTTTATCAAAACCAATACCATCGGTGTAAGCCTGTACGTAGTCGGCAACTGACTCAGTCTTATAATCAACTAAGTTATCTGCACCCAATGTTTTTGCTAACACTTCGTTAGCTGAAGAATAGGTTGAAGTTACATTAGCACCCAAGACTTTGGCTAACTGAACCGCAATATGACCAACGCCACCCGTTGCGCCATGAATAAGTACCTTATCACCTTGTTGCACATTCATTTTGTCAACGAGTGCTTCATAAGAAGTGATTGCGACCAATGGCAGAGCTGCCGCTTGTTTCATTGTCAGTGTTTTAGGTTTATTAGCCATTAACAATGCATCAACCAACATAAATTCAGCTAGCGCACCGTCAACGCCGTTAATACCACCAGCCATACCGTAAACTTCGTCCCCCACGTTAAAACCAGTAACACCTTCACCCACTTCACAAACAATACCTGCAACATCACCGTGTAATATTTCAGGTAAATTCGCTGACCAAGGTAGCTCAACTGAACGCAGCATAGTATCAATTGGGTTTACACTTGTTGCTTTCACTTCGACTACCATATGGCCTGCTTTAGCAATTGGCTTTGCCTTTTCTGCAAGTTGGAAAACTTCAGTAGATCCAATTTCTTTAATGATCATTGCTTTCATAGGTTTCTCTCTTTATTTGTATGTTTGGTTACGTGCGTATTTGTATACATTGGCTTTACTACGAGTTTGCTTGCTCGTTTAAGTGCGGCTATTCTATCTATTGCTGATTGAGCAAGCCATAACCTAAATTGCAAATCACAATTGCCTTTTTGGCAAGACGAAGTTAGAGTAACAACAATATAAATAATCCTTATGTAACAGCCATTATGAGTTCACTGAATCGGTTACTGTATTTCAACAGTGTTGTCGAAACCGGCAGTATTTCTCAAACCAGTCGAATTTTTGATGTGCAGCCCTCCTCAATTTCTAGGCAACTCGCGGTACTCGAACAAGAACTCGGCGTACGATTGCTAAATAAAACGACTAGGAATACTGGTTTAACTGAGGCTGGGCATAAATATTATGAATACTCTCAACGTATTGTCTCAGAATTTGATGAAGCCAAAAGAGTCGTAAATGACTTACAAGAAGTGCCAAAGGGTAAGCTTAATATAAGTATGACAGTGGGCTTTGGAGAAAGTGTTGTACTGCCGCTGATTTCGAAGTTTATCTCGCTCTATCCGAATATTGAGATAGACCTGGAATTAACTGAACGGGTTGTAGATCTTGTCGAAGAGAATATAGATGTAGCGATTCGAAGCGGTCGTTTACCTGATTCAACCATGATAGCAAGGCAACTAACGTTAAATAATTTCCTCTTATGTGCAAGTCCTCAATATTTGATTAACCATAGTATCCCGCACGCCCCTGAAGATTTAACAGAGCATCAATGTATCCGATACAATTATTCTCGATGGAAAGATTGGTTTTTAATGGCAGAAGAAAAAACCAAACTGTCCCTTAACAACACCATTTCGGTTAACTCTGTTAATGGTCAAAAACAACTTGTTCTGAATGATGCAGGGCTTGCGTTAATTCCTTTATGGGCCGTCAGAAGTGAACTCGAAGATGGCTCGCTAATTCAAGTCATGCCAGAATATACTTTCAGCCCTTATGAAGAGTTGAGTGCCACCTATGCCATCTACTTAAAGCGAGAGTTGATTTCACCAAAGACACGGGTTTTCTTAGATTTTTTAGTAGAAAATATCGTAAACATTGAAAGCTAATCCCCCTTACTAAGTGTTATTCTCTTTTAATGACAACGTATTTGAAAACCGCGCTAGTAACCTATCGTTCTTCATAACTTGCACAACCCATTTGAGAGTTTTCTTTGATAATTTCTGAATTACTTTTACTAATCAGCTTGGTTTTCATTGCGCTGCTTATTACCAGTTCGATCGTGTATAGCACAGTAAAATTAGGCATATCACCTATGCCAAGCTCAAATAAAGCCTATTTTTCCATGATGCAGTTAATTGATTCAACAGGGTCAGGTACTATCGTTGACTTGGGTAGCGGCTGGGGTAACTTTGTCATTCGTATCGCCAAAAGATATCCGCAAAGACAAGTAGTAGGATACGAACTATCCTTTCTGCCTTGGTTGACATCAAGCTGTCTTAAAAAGGTATTGGGCTTACAAAACTTAACCTTACATAGAAAGAACTTTTATCTGGCAGACTTTTCTAAGGCCTCCGTATTAATCTGCTATTTGTTTCCCGAGGCGATGGAGAAAATCAGCCATAAATTAAAAGTAGAAAAGCCTAACGTCAGCTTTCTTATTAGCAATAATTTTGCACTACCCTCATGGCCAGTGACTAAAACGATACAGCTTAATGATTTTTATAAATCTCCCGTTTATTTATACAAAATTAGCCAAAAAAAAACTTAACAAACTCATCATAAGGAAGTAGCGCCGAAGTGCTTCTCAATGATGCAAAATACATTACACATTCCCCCAAAATTCAATAATGAAGCATACTGAAAAGGTATAGTCTTGTTCATTCGTATTTACCTAGCTGCTTATTTTTTAGTAAGCCTGAATAAAAAACAAACAATACATTGCAATTATTCCTGTAATGAGTTTAAATAGCCATACCGACTAACTAGTCAGTCTATTTTATATATGTATACCTGCACATCAAAAGCTAGGTCTACACCTGAATAAATACTAAGCTACTTGATCAATGGAGTTACCGATGAATATGTCAGAACAAATGAATACAGAACTAGGTGAATTATCAAACATACTCACTGGCCAAAAACAGGCATACCGCAGTGCTCCTAACCCGTCAGCTAAAGAGCGAACAGCGCAACTATCAGCTTTAAAAAGTGCCATGCTTTCTTTTCAAGACGACTTAGTCAACGCACTTAATGAAGATTATGGACAACGTCCCGCACAAGATAGTTTAATAGCCGATATCATGCCTTGTATCGTCAACATTAATTACACCATTAAACGTCTTAACAAATGGATGAAGCCACAACGTCGTCATGCTGGACTATTATTAGCGCCAGCTAAAGTTGAAGTGCATTATCAACCATTAGGCGTAGTCGGTATTATGGTGCCGTGGAATTTTCCTGTCATGTTATCTATTGGTCCATTAATCACAGCATTAGCGGCAGGTAACAGAGCAATGATTAAATTGTCAGAGTTTACTCCGAATACCAACCAAGTTATAAAAAAAATGTTGAGCAGTATTTTTGAGCAAGATACCGTTGCCTGTATTGAAGGTGAAGCCGACGTCGCAGCAGAGTTTTCTGCATTACCTTTTGATCATTTAATTTTTACTGGCTCCACGACTGTTGGACGCCACGTAATGCGAGCAGCGGCTGATAATCTTACCCCTGTTACTTTAGAGTTAGGTGGTAAATCCCCAGTGATTATTGCGCCTGATATGCCTATAGACACGGCTGTTGAACGTTTAATTTTTGGAAAATGTTTAAATGCTGGACAAATATGTGTGGCTCCCGATTATATACTTTGCCCTAAAGACAAGGTCGAAGAATTTATCAAAAGCTATCAAAAACAATTTCAAGCTATGTATGGCGATAAACTCCAAAGTGCGGATTATGCTCATGTAATAAATTCAAACCAGCATAATAGATTACTTTCTTGGTTAGATGACGCAGTGAGTAAAGGTGCAAAAGTAGTTCCCGCTAATGGCCAAGAAATTGAACGAAGTTCTCGTGAACTTGCCACGCAATTAGTCACTGAAACCACTGATGATATGCTGATAATGCAGCAAGAGATCTTTGGTCCAATTCTTCCGATTATTAGCTATGAAAATATTTCAGAAACGATCGACTATGTTAATCAACGCGCACGACCTTTAGCGCTTTATATTATGAGTTTCGATACCGAAACTCAGCAGCAGTTGTTATCTCAAACTCACTCTGGTGGTGTTTGTATTAATGAAACGATCTTTCATGTTGCTGCCGATGATGCGCCTTTTGGCGGTATTGGTGACTCTGGTATGGGTCAGTATCATGGCAAAGAAGGTTTTTTAACTTTCTCGAAAGCAAAAACAGTACTGTCTCGAGGTAAGCTAAATATCGGTAAGTTAGTGCATCCTCCATACGGAGGGCTAATACAGAGATTGATGTTGAAGTTTTTCTTAAGATAATAGAAAAGTTTTAACGTTCAATGATACGATAATGATGTAATTTCACCGTGTAATAATGGCGCTATTCTACGATTGAATAGTGCCAATACAGAATTAGTTTTCAGTTTATTAATGACCTCCTTAAATCTATAAAAGAGTAAACGAATATATGTCTGACCCTACAAAGCAGCCTAAAAATAAAAAGCAGCAGCTTTTAGATTCTGCTTTAGCCTTGTTTGTAAATCAAGGTATTTATGCAACATCCACTGCATCTATAGCTAAAACAGCGGGTGTTGCTACGGGTACTCTTTTTCATCATTTCCCTTCAAAAGATGCTTTAGTTCTCGAACTTTATAAAAATATAAAACAAGAATTTGCACTGCAAATAGCGCCATTCGAACTCGATGTAACTCAATTAGAACAACAAGCTAAAGTAATATGGCAACAAGCAATTGATTGGGCTTTAGCTAATGCTGAGCAACAGCAATTTTGCTTACTTGTGATGCAATACCAACCGCTTTCGGCCGATACTAAAGCTCAAATATTTGCGGATGAATTTGGTTTTTTAAAAGAAATCATGCTTTTTGGTCAACAGCATCAACTTATTGCTAATTACCCGATAGCGCTGATGTTAGAAAGTGCTCATGGTCAGTTCCTTACCAGCAGTCAATTTTTTATTAACAACACGGACCTCGCTCAGGATACTAAACACCGCGAAGCGGCATTTAATTTATTCTGGCAATCATTCACTTGTTAAATGAGTACTGCTAGCTATTGAATCAAACAGAAGTGTGATTAACGACAATTTATCATTGATGACTTATACCAAGTTGATTAAGTTCTTTCCCACTCAGCGAGAATTAAAAGGTTTAGAGGCAATGCATTAATTGTAGAGAATGGTTATTCAGGAGAATATGCTCCTGCATTCTCTAATAAGCTGCATCCA